>JBBSBD010000278.1:0-7981 GCA_038251675.1 Chitinophagales bacterium
TATCTGTGATAATACCGGCTGTCCGACAAAAGTCTTATTTTTATCCATGTTATATTGTTTGTGTAGTAACTCGAATATAACTCAAAAGGGTGGACTTGTTAGTTCACCCTTTCATTACTTTTAGTCGGACAACAATGATTTTCAACACCTCAGATTTTGCATAGAAATTCTAATGCAAAATTTCGGTTTAAGCTTCCGCGCTTAGCCAAGTTTTCTTTATATTTTTCATCAGTACATGGGGTCGTTTCCTGTCTATTTTAAATACTTAAATGATGCTTAGTTTCCAAATTTTTTCCACCAAATGTAGCTAACCTGTCAAAGACACAATCTTACTTTTACCCTTTGCAAACAAAGTTATCAGGCTTAAAGTACTACGGATTGATAATTTATGAAAATTGGTATTCCAAGCAATAATTGTTTGAGGAAGTGAATTTTAATGTTCGATCCGGGTTTCATATTTTATTATTTAGCTAAGTTGTTGTATCAGGGTTTGTCCCAGAACACACGCTGTGTTATTCCATCTCCGCCCATGCTCGCAGCAGCTGCATTATAGTTGTCTGCGTTTGAAGCTCTTTCAGCATCAGGATAAGACATGCGTCTTACAAAGCCGCCACCTGGGACTAAATCATCATTGTACTTATTACGTAATAATACCGGGAATCCGCTTCTTCTCCAATTAGCAAAACCTTCGGCACCGTTTGTAATAGAACATATCCAGTATTGTGTATTGATAAGCTTAAGTGCGTTTCCAGAGGTATAAGCAACAGCAGGCTGTAGCAGGTAATTGTCTTTTTCGGCTACTGAAACGGCGGGGCTAGATGTGCCGGGAAATAAATTCCATTCATCCATAGCAGCTCTGATGCCAGCTTCATAGTATTCTTTGTCTGTTAAACCACCGGTGATCCACCCTCTGAATTTAGCTTCCGCCAATAATAATTGCGTTTGCGAATTAGTAATAAATAACGCAGGGGCAATAGTACTCACCATTACCTGGTAATTAAGCTGGGTGTAGTTGAGTCCTCCGCCTTTAGCACCTCTGGAACCCGGAGCGGTTAAAATGGTCACTGCGTCATATCCCACCGGAAATCCATATTGGTTAGCTATTGAGGTATCCCGTGTGGAGGTAATAGTTGTAGGATTGGCATAGCTAGCCCCGATATATTTCAGCCTGGGATCAGCCGTGCTTTTTAACTGGTTAATAAAAGGCTCAGCTAAATAATAAAAATAAGGGCTTATGTTCCGCTGCAGGTTAGAAAAACCGTTGGGAACTGTACCATTATATTGAGTGATAACAACATTATCGCTGTTTGATAAAATTACACCTCCTGTAAATGCTTCCTGTGCAATACTTGCAGCTTTGGTAGGGTCAATTTTTGAGTAGCGCATACCCAGACGCAACATTAAAGAGTAACCAATTTTTTTCCAATGGGCCACCTGAGTCGCTTTTGTACCGGATGTTCCACCATAGAACAAATCACTGGCTACATAGTCGTTTGAAGCAGACAAATCACCCGTAGCCGTTTTAAGCTCAATGTAAAGGTCAGCATAGATATCGGCCATTTTATCATACTTTGGATAGCTTATACCTTCTAAGTATGCTTTTCCTGCTTCGCTGTAAGGTACATCGCCGTATGTGTCCACGAGAGTCATAAACGCAAACGCTTTCCATATCCGGACCATATCATAAAGATTTTTTTTAGTCGGATCATCTTTAATAATGCTAATGATTTGTATCAATGGTTTAACCACATTAGGGTAAACACCATTCCAACGATCGTTGCTATAACCATCTATATCCAGATTAAATTGAAACCCTGCTGTAGCGCCGGCGTTATAAGCATTCATATATTGTTGTACTATGGTTTGTTCTCCATCCCAACTGCCAACATTCATATTCCGCTCTGCTCCTGTAAATAACAACCCCGGGTCAACTGCAGTAATTGCAAAAGGGTCCTTGTTTTTTTCTTCAAATCCCTTTGTGCAACTTGCAAAACAAATCATTAATGCAAGGAGGAGTATTAGACAATTATTTTTTTTCATAATATTTTATATTAGAATTTTACATTTAAGTTAAGCCCAAAAGTTCGGGTTGTTGGTTCGGTATGTTGCTCATATCCTAAGCGACTGTCGCTTGTTGAAGCGAAAGCTTCAGGATCAACGGAAGGTATATGTTTCATCAGTAGAGCTGCATTCCGGCAAAAAGCAGAAAGCGTCAGCCCTTTAACAAATTTTACGTTTTTACTCATAAAACGGGTAAAGTCATATGTAAGGGTGATATTTCTTAATTTGATAAAGTCGCTGCTGAAAACAAACGGATCTCCTATATTCTGCGAGCGATATTGAGCATAAAATGTTTGCGGAGCTACTATTTTATTATTCGGGGTCCCATCAGGTAGCACACCATCGAAAGTAACCCCACCGCGACCTACTAAAGAATTCTTACCTATACCTGATCTTAAACCGTTTAATGCTGTTGACGAAAACACTTTACCGCCAAATTTACCATCAACTTGTACTAATAAACTCAATGACTTGTAATTAAATGAGTTTGATATCCCACCAATTAATTTGTAGTTCGCACTTCCATAGTTTACCAAATCTACTGAATGCTGAAGTCCACCTGCACTATTTAACATTACCTGTCCCTTATCATTTCGCAGATAGGTGTAGTCTACCAACTGGTTCAACTCTTTGCCAACATCGTACGTTAAATAACCTATGAATTCGTTTCCTGTGCCATTGAAAAAAGTTACTACCTGACGGGTTTGCCCTGGATTTAGAGCCAATACTTTTGAAGTATTATAAGCTCCATTTACCGATACATTCCATGAAAAATTTTTATTCCTTACAGGTGTTCCGTCTATCATAACCTCTACACCTGTGTTTTTCAACTTTGCAATGTTGACATTCTGTCCAGTATAACCCGATGAGGCTGATAAATTAATTGGCAAAATCTGATCATCGGTCCTCTTATCATAAAAGGAGATATCGAAATTTAAACGACTATTTAAGGTCTTAAATTCCAAGCCTATTTCCTTTTCGCTAACGCTGTAAGGTATTATGTATGGATTTGGATTGTTTCCATTACCAGCAATGTTTGCGACCGAATAGCCACCAAAAAGCTGTGACTCGATGGCGTATGTAAGCTGGCTGCTATAGGGATTAACTCCATTTACATTACCCACTTTTGCATAGCTCGTTCTTAGTTTACCATAATTCAACCATTTAACATTAGGCAGCAATTCAGAAAAAATAAAACTGGCACTTGCAGATGGATAGTTGAAAGAATTTTTTGGATTAGCAACTATTGAACTTGGTGGTGTAAGAACAGAAAAATAATCACTACGATCCGTAATATTCAAGTAAAGGAAATTTTTATAGCTGAAATCTGCAAAAGCATATACAGAGTTTACTTGCGATCTGGTAATGCTGTAATTCTGGGTTTTGGTGATACCGTTCGATATGCTATAAACATTTCTCACTACAAAGTCTGTCACATTTTGACTGGAAAGGTTATTGTCAACTGTGTACGCATTGCCACCTACGCTTGCGTCTATTGTAAAATTGCCAATTTTACGGGTAGTTCCTAACAGAAAGTCGCTATTTATTTGTTTGTTGAAACCCGTGGAAACACCGTATGTCCCCGCCCAGCCACCAGTGGCACTATTGAGTGGTGCGTTAGGTGCATAATTACTTGGATTATTAACTTCATTATTATTGTACCCGAAGTCCGCATTTACACGACCCTGTAAATACAACCAATTAGTGAAATCATACCTAAGGGAAACTGTACCTAATAAACGATCTCTTTTGGTATGATCGAACAATCGCCCGATAAGATAATACGGGTTAGTCAAAAGGTTATTAAAGGGATTCGTTGATAATATGGTGCCGTCAGGATTTTCAACACTCTCTTTCAACGTTGAAATGGCAACAGTCAATGGAATACGGTTAAGGAAGCTAGAAAAGCCGATACCCTGAGCACCAACCAGCGGAGGATTATCATTTTTCTCGTGGGTATAGTTAATATTAGCCTGAAGTGTCAGCTTATTAGTAACCTTACTGTTGAGTCCTAAGTTAAAGATCCTTTTTTGATATCTATTGCCAGGGGAAATACCCTTAGCATCCTGGTTTGAAAAGGATACCCGATAGCTTGTTGAGGCATTACCGCCGGAAAGCGCTAAGGTATTCAAGAACGAAGTACCCGTGTTGTAGAATTGCTTTGTGCGGTTTAAATCTGGAGAGTAAGGCCTTAAAACTCCATCATATTGGTATGTAGGAACGCCGTCATATTTTTCGCCCCATGCCAGATTACCGAATGATTGCGCCTGAGCCTGTGAGGAAGGACGGACACCATTAGAGCCGGTACCGTATTCGGTTTGGTAATCTGAATAATCTAACGCCTCGGAAGCAGCAAAGCTTGAATTAAATTCCACGCCTAAGTTCGAATTTTTAGCGCCACTTTTGGTAGTGATAATAACGGCGCCATTTGAAGCTCTTGAACCGTAAAGTGCTGCTGCTGTTGCACCTTTCAGAACGGTCATTGATTCAATATCATCTGGATTGATCTGTTGCAGGTTGTCTCCCTGATCGGTAGCAGGGCCACCACCTTCGGCACTACGTGCCCCTTGATCCATAGGTAGACCATTAATAACAATTAAAGGGGAGTTGGTTTGACCATTAAAACCCGCCTGCCCACGCAAACGAATCCGGTTACTAGCACCCACACCAGCTGTTGGCGGAGCTATCTCCAGACCAGCAATTTTACCTTCTAAAGAGGTCATTAAATTGGTCGTGCGATTCTGGGTAATTTCATCAACTTTTACAATTGACGCGGCATAACCTAGTTTTTTTGATTCCTTTTTTATGCCCAAAGATGTTACCACTATTTCGTTAAGGCTGGTTATGTCTTCAGTAAGGATTACATTAAGGATAGTTTGGTTTTCTACTTTTACCTCTTTGTTGCTATAGCCTATATAGCTAAATATAAGCGTGGCATTTGGGGCTGCAGATATAGCATACAGGCCGCTACCATCGGTTACTGCACCCACTTGAGTGCCTTTCACCTGAATAGAAACACCTGGTAAAGATTCCCCTTCATTTTGAGAGGTTACCTTACCTGTTATGGTTTGAGCATTGGCTGACAAGAAACTCAGAAAGGTCAAAATAATTAATAAATTTGAACGTATTTTTAGTATCATAATAAAAATAATTTGGTTGAATCGAAAATCAATTGAAATATTTGTGTCAAACCTACACTATTCGTTTTGTTTAAACTTCCAAAATAGAACAGTGTTTAAATTTGGAATTAATTTTAGAACTAATCGCATCATACTTCCGGTACTTACTAACATGATAAAGCAAATTGAATATCTTTTCATTATATAGTTTCAAGTCCATTGAACTTGAAGGGTTTAAGCATATTGCAGAATTTTCTAAAAACAAAATTCAGTCTGTGCAAACTATGCCCTCATCTTCCAATAGGTGCGAGGGTCTACGATTTGTGTTTATACTTGAAGGAAAATTTGAATGGAAGATAGATGGCAAGGAAATTACGGTATATCCCAACGACTTGGTAATAGTAAAACCCAATTTGACCATTGATAATAAACCTGGCTACTTTGAAAATGGCAGCTACTATTCTTTTACATTACTACAAACAGATTCTCTTGCATTAGGTTATTGGAGCCATTTTTCGCAAGGCGAACAAATACTTATTTGTAAACTGCTTAGCCTAAATCAAAAATATGTGCTGTCAAATCAAAAAAACCTGGTGGAAATATTTAAGAAACTTGAAAACGAAATTTATACGTGTGAAATAGGGTACAAAACCCGTGTGAACGAGCTGATAGATGAGTTGGTAATATTAATTGTGAGGCAGCTTAACAGGCATGAAAATGAAAAAAGAGATTTTCCGCAAACATTCCAAAAATTTGATGAAATACTAAGGGCCAACTTAGCCCATCCCTGGACAGTGGAGGAAATGGCAGCTATTATGGGTGTGGGCACTACGGCATTTAACGAAAAAATGAAAGCATATTCTGGCTTTTCACCGGTGAATTATTTGATAAACCTTCGTATTACTGAAGCAATAAAAAAGCTTAAATCTGAAAAAACAAGTCTTACCGAGATAGCCATTGGCCTGGGCTTTTATTCTTCGCAACATTTTTCTACTACTTTCAAAAAATTAACTGGCTATACACCTGGGTATTTCAGAAAAGTTGATTAAAAAATAAAACTTTAAATTTTTTCAATAAAATATAGTTCAATATGGAGATTATTACAACAATAGATATAGGTACCACGGCCGTGCGCATAGGTGCATTTGATTACCTGGGCAATAGAGTTGCAAATAAAAAGGGCTCATACCCTACTTTTCATACCCAACCCGACTACAGTGAGCAGGATCCTGAGCAAGTGTTTATTACAGTGCTATTTATTTTAAAAACTCTTTTAACCGAATTAAATAGTAAAAAATACAAAGTAAAAGGATTGGTATTTAGCTCATCAATGCATAGTGTACTATCTATCGATAAAAAAGGAACGCCCCTGGGCAATGCGATTATTTGGGCGGACAATCGTGCCAAAAATATAGCTGAAGAAATAAAAAACTCTGATGTTGGTAATGCCATCTATCACAATACAGGCACGCCTATACATGCTATGTCACCTCTGTCCAAAATTACATGGGTCAGAAAAAATGATCCAACCAGGTTTGAAAAGACCTATAAATTCATTTCTTTGAAAGAATACGTTTTTAAACAATTTACTGGCGAATATATGATCGATCATAGCCTGGCATCGGCTACGGGTATGTTTAATATCAGAAACTTGCAGTGGGATCAACAAGCCCTGGAAGTAGCAGGCATTCAACCCAGACAGCTGTCTCAAACGTTTTCAATATATAATTCGGATGCAAAATTAAAACCAGAATTAGCTAAAACACTCAACATTCCAACTCATACCAAAATCATATTGGGTAGCTCGGATGGCTGTATGGCCACCGTTGGTACTGGCGTCTTTAACGAAGGACACGCCACGGTTACCATTACCTCTAGTGGAGCTGTACGGGTTATGAGCAAAGAAATAATTGAAGATAAAAATAAACGCCTTTTTAATTATGTATTGGATAAGGATTATTTTATTACTGGTGGCCCTACCAACAATGGTGGTGTGGTGTTTGATTGGGTAACCAAACAATTTGGCGACTTTAAAAATGGCATCGAATTTGACGAAGTAATGCATAAGCTATTTAATGATGCCTTACATGTTCCCGCCGGTGCCGAAGGTCTATTATTTCTACCCTATTTATTGGGTGAGCGAGCACCTATTTGGAATTCCAACGCCCGGGGTTGTTATTTTGGAATCAATATTAACCATGAGTCAAAACACTTTTGCCGGGCCACTATTGAAGGTATTGCTTTTGAATTGTTAAGTATAAGTAAGGTTTTGGAACAATACAAAAACATAAATGAACTGTCGCTTACAGGCACCATTAGTACGCTGCCACTTTGGGGTAATTTGATGGCTGATATATTTGGAAAAAAGGTAAATTTTAGTCAAAATACAAACAATACAAACCTAGGCTCAGCTTTGGTAGGACTGACCGGCATGGGTGTTTTTGACCAATTGAAAGATGCTTCAAATCTTGTAAAACCTGAAACAGTATTTGAGCCCAATTTTAAAAATCACGAAATACATAGTAAATATTTTCATGTATTTAACCAGCTTACACAAAAATTGTCAGAGGAGTTTGAACTAATTTCAGAGTTGCAGACATTTTTGAAATAATGTAAACCCAATCAATAAATAAGGTTCTTCGCCATTATTAGTGGGTAATTTTTAAAAATAATTTTACTTAATTATTCGCCTTACTTTTTTTTCCGCAAAAAAAGTAACAAAAAAACTCGTGCCAAAATAAACTCGCTCTTGGATAAGTTCCATGTCATTGCATTTTCACGGGCAATTGATTCGCTTTTCA
>JBBSBD010000279.1:0-7964 GCA_038251675.1 Chitinophagales bacterium
AGTAAAAGTCAAATTATGGAAACATACGGTAAAATATTATTGGTAGCCATGCCGGTTTTTTTATTGCTTGTATTATTTGAAAAATGGTATGGATGGCGCAAAGGAAAAGATACTGTGAGACACATGGATATGATATCCAGCTTGAGTTCAGGCGTTACAAATGTTACCAAAGATGTATTGGGCCTTAGCTTGGTAATAATAAGCTACGAATGGCTGGCAGATAAAATTGCGATCGTACATATTGCGCCGAGTATTTGGGTGTATATAATTGCATTTATTGCATTAGACTTTGCAGGCTATTGGGTGCATCGCATTTCACATCACTACAATCTTTTTTGGAACAATCATATTATTCATCATAGCAGCGAAGAATTTAACCTGGCTTGTGCGCTGAGGCAAAGCGTTTCTACCATCGTAAAAATATTTGCCATCTTCCTTTTACCTGCGGCTTTGCTGGGCATTCCGGGAAAGGTAATTGCTATTGTTGCTCCCATCCAATTGTTTGCCCAGTTTTGGTACCACACACAACATATTAATAAAATGGGGTGGCTTGAAAAAGTTATTGTAACACCATCGCATCACAGGGTTCATCATGCGATAAATCCCCTATATCTTGATAGGAATTTTTCGCAGATTTTTATAATATGGGATAAATTATTTGGAACATTCCAGGAGGAACTGCCAGATGTAATTCCTGTGTATGGCATTACCCGGCCGGTAAGAACCTGGAATCCTGTTAAAATAAATTTTTTACATCTGTGGCTTTTGATAAAAGATGCATGGAATGCAAAAAGATGGAAAGATAAATTCCGCATTTGGTTTATGCCGCTTGGCTGGCGCCCTGCCGACGTTGTTGACAAATTCCCGGTTTACAAAATTGAAGATGTTTACAATTTTGAAAAATATGATCCTAAATATTCTCCTGCATTGCTTACCTGGTGCTGGGCGCAGCTTTTAGTATTGTTGTTATTTACCAGTTATCTTTTTGCAAATATTGCGATCATCAGCACTCCCGGAATATATGTATATGGATTGTTTATTTTTCTAATGGTGTATGCGTTTACTGAATTAATGGATCGCAATCGCTATGCACTTTTTTGGGAAATTGTAAAAAATATTTTAGGCTGTTTTATTATTTATAGAACGGGGGATTGGTTTCATGCAAATACTTATATTACCTGGATCAACTATTTAATTATTGGTTGGTTTTTTACCTCAACTTTTATTACAGCATACTTCACTTTCATTGAGTTCAATTCTGAAAAAAAATTTACTGTCGCGTAAAAATTTTATGAAAGCGAAATTGATGAATTGCTATGGCTTCAAACTGCTGTTGGTGATGCAAGGCTACAAAACCATCCGCACTAACACGCAACCTTCGGCGGTTTCTTTTAGCTTTGGCAAACGGCTTTTAGGGAAGACCGACAAGGGCCTAACAAAATACGAGGTAGATTTTTAGTAGAATATGAAAAGATTAATTGAAACCACTTCGGCCATATTATTTTTGATATCTATTTTCGGCTGCCTTCAATCATCAGAAAGTAATTATCCAATAATCAGGACAGGAGATACAAGTCACGTAGACATAAAAGTTTTTGATAAAAAAAGCAATCTCACAATTCAGAAGAGTTTAAACAGTGATTCATTAAATGATGGATATTATTATGTGTGGGATAGTGGGCGAATTATTTTTTCAGGCCAATTTAGGGATGGAGAAAAAGATGGGACTTGGTTTTTTATGAATTTAAACCACGACACGACAAAAATTGAAAATTGGTTTTCTAATAAAAAATTTGGGCAGCAAATTTCCTATTTTGATTACAACAATCATTCCCAAGCCCCCAAAAATTATAATTTTTGGGGAATGGATGGCAAGTTGTTTGAAATGAATTTTGATAGCAATGGAAGTGTTAAGAACGTAAAAGGGTTTCCTGTCTATTGTGTATTCAGCTCTGAAAATATAAAAGTTGGTGATACATTTGATCTAATATGTTCCTGGGGTGTTCCTAATGGGTTCAGTTATGCTTTTTCTATAAGTGAAAATGATATAAAAAATAAAAAAATTTCTATTATAAACAGTGAAAATTCAGATAGTTCTGATTCAAAAAAAAATTGGCAATTCACTGGAAATAGGAACCTGATAGAAAAGAAATACTCCTCAAAGGGTCAATATCAATGGATGGTCAAATTGCACATTATCAATCCCAGAAACCACAATAGTATTGTTAATGATTCCACAGAAATTAATTTAAATGTCAAATGAACCGGGAGACTTGGGAAAATTTAAATTTATGCAGAGGCTGATGTTCATAAACTCCCCCAAATAGAAAATCACCAGCAACCAGCAGAATTAAAAGTTATCAGAGTGAATAGATATTTTATTCTAATTCCATTTTTATTTTTTCAATTTTGTTCTTCTTACACGGGAGCTTACAAATCACAAATTGGTGATCTTTGTAAATGTTGCTCTTTAGACACTATTGTAAAAGATTTGCCATTAAACAAAAATGGCAACCCTCTGTCTTTCTATAAAAATAAGGAAGGAATAGAAAATAAATTGGGACTGAAAACCCTTGAAAATGGTTATGACTCTCTGCAAATGCGATTATGGTATTATTATACCGTTACTGATACTTCACAACTTATTATATTCAAGAAAACTGATGATGTCTGGACAGGAGAAATAATTTATTTTATAGAAAACTTTTATCAAAAAAATGATAGTGCAAACATTAAAAAGAACGTAATTGAGAATGTCAAGCCAAAAACAGGTTGGAATAAATTTTCAAAAAAACTTTCGACACTTCAAATTTACACATTGCCTGATGATACAAAAATTCCTAATTATCCCAGGATTTCAGATGGAGAAGGAATTATTATTGAAATTGGGACAACGAAAAAATATAGAATTTACCACTATAATGTCCCTCGGATTGCTCAAGATTCTATATGGCAGGCAAAAAAAATTGAAAAAATATTAGAGTTGATATCCTACGAATTAAACTTTAAGCAATTAAGTTCATTTTAAAAATAATTCCTGGCGGATGTGCCCCCACCTAACATTCCTTAATTGATATTATTATATCTAAAGCAATTTTACACCACCTGATTCTTTAGCAGGTCCTCAAACACATCCCTCTTACGAATAAGCTTTGCCTTACCGTCTTTCACAAATACCTCAGCAGGCTTTAGCCTTGAATTAAAATTAGAAGACATTTCAAATCCATAAGCGCCGGCATTATAAAACACAAGAAGATCGCCTTCTCTTACCTCATTGAGTTTTCTATCCCATGCAAAAGTATCTGTCTCGCAAATATTTCCAACAACTGTATAAATTCGTTCTGGTCCTTTTACATTACTTATGTTTTCAATATGATGATAAGCTTCATAAAACATTGGGCGAATCAAATGATTGAAGCCACTGTTGACGCCTGCAAAAACGGTGGCGGGTGTTTGCTTAACCACATTTGCTTTCACGACGAAATAGCCTGCTTCGCTCACCAAATATTTTCCCGGCTCAAACCATATTTGAATTTTCTTTCCCTGTTCCTTTTCAAAATTTTTAAAGGCAATAACAACCTTTTCTGCAAGCAACTCAATGTCCGTTTCAATGTCCCCTTCTTTGTAAGGAACTTTAAAACCACTTCCAAGGTCAATAAAGTTAATATTGGGGAAATGTTCAGCCATTCCAAACATCACTTCAAGGCCCTGCAAAAAAACATTTATATCTTTTATTTCACTCCCGGTATGCATGTGTATGCCGGTAACATTAAGCCCGGTACTTTTTACTACCCTTTCAATGTGCCGCATCTGGTGAATGCTTATTCCAAATTTGCTGTCGATGTGCCCGGTAGATATTTTGAAATTTCCACCAGCCATTATGTGAGGATTTAACCTTACACATACAGGATAGCTTCCTCCGAATTTATGGCCAAATTGTTCAAGAATAGAAATGTTATCGATATTGATGATAACGCCCAGGTCTTTGGCTTCAATTATTTCTGAAAGATCTACGCAATTGGGCGTGTATAAAATATTATCATTAGTAAAGCCCGCCATTAGCCCAAGCTTTACTTCATTTATACTTACACAATCGAGGGAAGCACCCAGGCTTTGAACATACTTTAGCACATTAATATTAGAAAGCGCTTTGCAGGCATAGAAGAATTTTGCGTCGGTTTTTTTAAATGCGGATACCAGTTTGTTGTATTGCTCAGCAATTTTCTCTGCATGATAGATATATACCGGTGTTCCGAATTCCCTGGCAATTTCTGCCAGCTCTTTATGTTTTAAAACCGTGGGCATTGGGGAAATTAATTTTAATATCTAAAATAATAATATGGAAGGCATTTATTCTGAAAGCTGGTTTGCTGAATCTCTTTCTGCTTCTACTGATTCGGGGTTTTCAGTAACATTTTCGTTCTCCGGATTTACTATCTGATCTTCTTCGAAATCGTCTCCATTTTCAGCATGCTCAATCCTGGTAGCTTCAATTATTTCCTGGTTCAGTACTTCTCTAATTTTTGGAAGATCGTCGGGGCTGTTTATCCCAAAATAATCCATAAAAGATTTTGAAGTTGTATAGACGAGCGGCTTACCTGGAGCATCTTCTTTCCTGCCCGCAATTACTACCAATTCTTTTTCCAATAATTTCTGAACGGCATAATCACAGTTCACTCCTCTTATGATCTCAATATCAGATTTTGTAACAGGCTGTTTGTAGGCAATAATTGAAAGTGTTTCGAGCGAGGCGACAGAAAGCTTTTTCAAAAATTTATCACCATTAAGTTGTGCTATGGTTTTATGGAACTCCTTCTTGGTAAGAAATTGCCAGCCACCTCCGCTTTGAACTACTTCGAATGGATAAAATTCGGAATTGTATTTTTCCTCTATCGCTTTAATTGAAGATTCCACCTGCTCTGGTGTTGCACGGTCTTCTATAAAACCCAGCGCATTGTTCACAAGTTCAACCAACTCAATTTGTGTGAGTGGTTTATCACTTGCAAATATTAATGCTTCTATATGTGGAATAATTTGGCTGATTTCCATACCCTAAACCGCCTGAGGCGGGGTAATATTAATTTAAAAATTCAAAATTCCTAATTCCCAGCCAACGGCCGGGACGGGATTTTACCCCTGCAGCGCCGCGGCGCCGCTTACAATTTCCGTAAGTTCTGTTGTTATCGCGGCCTGCCTTGCACGGTTATAACTTATTTTTAAAGCCTTTAAAAGTTCCTGGGCATTATCCGTAGCCTTATCCATAGCAGTCATCCTGGCGCCATGCTCGCTGGCATGTGCATCAAGTATCGCTTTGTACAGTTGCGTATTCAATATTTTAGGCATTAGTTCTGCAATAAGAACATCTTTACCCGGCTCAAAAATAAAATCGGCATTAGCTTCTCCTTTCTTTTTTTCCGTTTTTTGCACGGGCAGAAATTGTTCTGCAATAAAATTTTGGGTGGCAGCATTTTTGAATTCACTGTATACAAGTTCTACGGCATCTACATCCCCATTAGCAAAAGCATCCATCGCGTACTTTGAAACCGCAGCTATGCTTTCAAAACTAAGGTCAGAAAATATACTCCAGTATTGATCAACTACTTTAAATTTATTCTTTGAGAAATGCTCATACCCCTTTTTACCTACAGGAAGTATTACGGAAGTTGATTTTGAAATTTGCGTTGACGGATATTTTTCGGCAATCACCTGCTTTGCAAGTTTAATAAGATTACTGTTATACCCACCACACAATCCCCTGTCGCTCGTTATCACAATCACCATAAGTTTTTCAACCGGCCTCTCAGCAGCAAGCGCCATATTAATATTTCCGTCAGCATTGCTAACAATATTATTGAGCATCTCCTGCAATTTTTTTGCATAAGGGCGCATTTGGATAATCGCGTCCTGTGCCCTTCGCAACTTTGCAGCACTTACCATCTTCATAGCTTTTGTTATCTGTTGCGTACTTTGAACGCTGGTAATCCTGTTTCTTACTTCTTTTAAAGCGCCACTCATATTTTTATATTTACGGGGTGCAAAGTTAAGTGAATGAAGGTATAAAACCATGTATGTGCTATACACAAAAAAGCCCCCAAAAGGAGGCCTTGTAAAATTATTGGTTAGTTACCTGCATTCTAAATGCTTTAATCAGTAACCAGGGGTTTGGTTTCCCAAAAGGATGACCATGAATTTCAGGTTTTTTTGCTTAGGTTTTTTATGCGATAGCTTCAAATTTAGACAAGAACGAGACAGGACAATCGCTGCATCGGGCTTAGAAATGCCTGATGAAGACAAAAAGCCAGTACTGTATAGTTGTTCCCTTAATGGTTCAATTTGGAAAAAGCTCTTCTATCCTATTTTATTATAGTCCTTCGGCAAGTGGCCAAATTCCTTTTTAAACGCATGCGAAAAATTACTGAGATTTTGATACCCCAAAACAGATCCCACTTCGGATACTGAATATTTTGCAGTTTCCAAAAGCTCTTTTGCTTTGTGCATCCTGTTTTTCTGGTAATACTCGTAAAGCCCCATTCCAAAAGCTCTTTTGAAAAAAGTCTTTAATTTAGTTTCGCTCATCAGGGCGATGCGGGAAAGATTTTGAATTTTTGGGAACCCGGATTTATAATTTTCCAGGAGCAAGCTCTCTACTTTTAAGATACTTTGAAAATCTTTTTCAGGAAAGGGAAAGGCATTTTCTATCGTTCCATTGTAAAGAATATTTTCCAGGAAACCTTCTAAAATTCTAAGGACCCTGGTTTTCAAATGAAGCTCAGGAGTCGCACTATCCATATTGTGGGAAAATATTTCGTTTAACAGCTTTTTACTTTTAGGATTTAGAAAGAACTTAAAAACGTCTTTTTGGCGAAATAAAGAATAATTAGATGTCTTATCCTGCCTTATTTTGGCTGTTAACCATTCATCTGTCAACTGAATAGTAAGCCCTTTTACGATTGTGTCCGCCACAAGTTCCAGTCTTTGAGAAACCAGGCTGTTTGTCATTAAAATGGTTGAAAAATTATTCCCAACCCCATCAAAGACGATTTGGTTGTTCACCGTGTACAGAAGCTTTGGAGAATTTTTATATTGATATAAATAAATTATAAGATAAAATTCATCTGAAGGTTCACGGGTAAAAACAAAATCTGTATTAAGAGTGTAATCCACAATACGATAAGTGAGGCCCGGTTCAATACTGCAAACTTTTGCAAATCCTGTGGCAAAGCTTTCAGGATATTGTATAAAATTATCTTCAGGATTAATCTTGAGGTGTTTGGAGAATTCCCGAACCCATTTTATTAAATCAGGTTGAGAAGAGTTATGCTGAAGAGAATTATGCAAGTTGCCAGGGGTTTTCTTAAAACAATGGATTAGAAAATAAAGAGTGGCGCAAAATTATAAAAGCAAATTCAAAAAAAATTAATGTAGTACTAATTCTATAAACATCTTAACCGTTTATTTTACTTCTCCAAATCATATATTTTGGAGCTATGTAATTTTTTGCTAATCAAAGCGCCAAAACTAACAGGCTATAAATCAGAAACTAATCCGGAAATGGAAGCAAAAAAAATTCGCATGGCACACACAAATTTTTTCTGCAGGCGCAAATTAAACGTGCGGATTGATTACTTTTTTTAACTAAAATTTGATTTGAATAAATTACAAATAAATTCCAACCGATTGATGTAATGCGTTTTTCGGACAATAACCCCACATTAATCTTCTTATCTTTGCAGGTCTTTTAAAATTATGAGCAAGAAAGGAAAAGTATTAATGGCAATGAGCGGGGGCATCGATAGCACTGTTGCATCTCTTATGCTACATCACGAAGGGTATGACGTAGTTGGTATTACCATGAAAACATGGGATTATGCAACGAGCACCGGCAATAATAAAAAAGAAACCGGATGCTGCAATCTTGATAGTTTCAATGATGCCCGGGCTGCCGCAGTGCAACATGGATTTCC
>JBBSBD010000280.1:0-7844 GCA_038251675.1 Chitinophagales bacterium
AGTGATAGCATTAAAGAATTTCTTATCAACGAAACTTATGCAAAATTACTTGGCTTTCAAAAGTCTGAAGATGCTATCGGCAAAATGCTTCTTTATAATAAAAAGCAATTGCCGATAGTTGGTGTTATGCAGGATTTTCATGAACAATCTATGCATGAGCCTATTACCGCATTGGTACTGGGTGGCAATAATGGTAGAATTTTTCATGTAAGGTTAAAGCAAAATATTGACGGCAGTGATTCCTGGAAAAATGCGATCAATAAAATGCAGGTAGCATTTAAGCAAATTTATCCTGATAGCGATTTTGATTACCAGTTTGTAGACGAGACAGTAGCCTCTTTTTATGAAACAGAACAACACACAGCAAGCCTTCTCAATTGGGCGACTGGTCTATCAGTTCTGATTAGCTGCCTCGGGTTGCTGGGGCTTGTAATATACACTACGAATACGCGGACAAAAGAAATCGGTATCAGGAAAATATTAGGCGCGTCGGTTGCCAACATCGTTTCTATTTTATCCAAAGATTTTGTGCGCCTCGTAATTATTGCTTTTGTTATTGCGGCGCCAATTGCCTGGTGGGCAAGTTATGAATGGTTGCAGGATTTTGCGTACAGGACTACTTTAAGCCCCTGGGTATTTTTATTAAGCGGACTTGGTATGTTATTAATTGCGCTCATAACATTGAGTGTTCGAACCATAAAGGCTGCCGTTGAAAACCCGGTAAAGAGTTTAAGGAGTGAGTAAGAAATTATGAATGAAGAAAAATTATATGAAGCAAACAATAAAATATAGATGGTGCTTTTCTCGCCTAATGAAACTTTATTGAACATTTTAAAAATATAAAATCATAGTTATGTTTAAAAATTATTTCAAAACTGCCTGGCGCAACCTGGTGAAAAGCAAAGTATTTTCTTTCATTAATATTTTAGGGTTAACCATTGGTATCACGGTTTGTATGATGATCTTTCTCTTTATCATGAACGAATTCAGTGTAGACAATTTTCACAAGCAAGGCGATCATATTTACCGTGTAATGCGTGAGTTTAAGATTGAAGGTAAGTCTAGCAGCGTCGCATACCTGTCTGGTCCGTATGCACCTGCTTTATTAAACGATTTTAAAGATGAAATAAAAAAAGCCGTTCGCGTAAGTGCCGCCGATAACCTGGTAACGATTGGTAACACATCGTTTCACGAGAAAAAGGTGTATGACGTTGATGACGATTTTTTTACCCTGTTTTCTTTTCCACTGCTCAGCGGAAATGCAGCAGATGTTTTAAAAAATCCCAATAGTGTGGTGCTTACCGAAACCACTGCAAAAAAATATTTCGGGAGTATTGATAAAGCAATGGGTAAAACAATTATGATTGATAAAGAATTGCCACTACAGGTCACCGGCATCGCCAAAGATGTACCTTCTAATTCCGATCTTGATTTTGATCTAATTGTTCCGCTTGCCAATTATAAAAACTCCGGCAATATGACGACCTGGATCAACAATGGACTATACACTTATGTATTGCTTGATCCGCATGTAACGCAACAGCAGGTGGAGAGCCGCTTTCCGCAGTTTATGGAGAAATATATGGGCAGCGATATGAAAAAGTTTGGCTTACAATTTTCGCTTTCTTTGACTCCGTTGAAGGATGTATATTTTGAAAACGCCGCTTTCGATGGCGTAAAGCACGGCGATAAATCTGTCGTTTATGTTTTCCTTTCTATTGCTGTACTTATACTTTTAATTGCCTGCATCAATTTTATGAATCTGTCAACTATCCGTGCTGCTGAGCGCTCAAAAGAAGTGGGTTTGCGTAAAGTGTTGGGCGCACTGCGTAGCAATCTTGTGTGGCAGTTTATTGGCGAATCTGTTTTATTAACCACTATATCCTGCATCTTATCTGTCGGCTTATTATTGTTATGTATGCCTTTGTATAACCAGTTGCTGGGCCACGCAATCACGGTATCATGGCATTCGTTACCCATTTATTTATTTCTTGCCGTGGTAATAATTGTTGTGGGTTTTTTAGCGGGCAGCTATCCGGCATTTTTTCTGTCGGCATTCTCGCCTATACAGGCATTGAAGGGAAAATTAAAATTGGGTAAAGGTGGTTCGGCATTCAGGCAGGGGTTGGTTGTGCTGCAATTCAGCATCTCTGTATTTCTCATTATTGGCGTTATTATTATTACGAGACAAATGAATTATGTAAAAAATAAACAGCTTGGCTATAATAAAGAGCAGACGGTAATAGTGCCGATTGACAACAATGATTTGTATAACAACATGAATGTTTTTAAAGCCGGTTTGCAAAACGATAGGAATATCGAATCCGTGTCAATGATGTCAGGCAAGCCGGGCGGCTATTTTGATATGCACGTGTTTGATGTGGAAGGCCATAATGAAAGATGGAATGCGAGAACCGAGTTCTCCGATTTTGAATATGTAAAAACACTTGGGTTAAAAATTGTTGCCGGCAGAGATTTTTCGGCCCTGTTTCCTACTGACACTACGGATGCAGTATTGATAAATAGAACGGCTGTCGCAAAACTTGGATGGACGCCGGAACAAGCCATTGGTAAATGGATTCAAAACACAGTGCGTGATAGCGCGAAACGAAGAATTATCGGCGTGATTGCCGATTTTAATTTTTTATCGCTTAAGGAAAATATGGATGCGCTGGTGATATCGCCGGCATCCGATAGAAGAGTCGCTTTAATAAAAATAAAACCCGGCAATCTACAGGCAGGCATTGCCGTTATAAAAAGTGCATACAACAGAGCCGCGCCGGCCTATCCCTTAGACTATACATTTTTAGACCAGCAGTTTGATGAAATGTATAAAAGTGATTTGCGGCAGCAAACTATTCTTACGATGTTTGCGGGCTTAGCCATTTTCGTTGCCTGCCTGGGTTTGTTTGGCCTCGCATCTTTTACCGCAACAAAGCGTTTCAAAGAAATCGGTGTAAGAAAAGTATTGGGTTCATCTGTACAGGGCATTGTTGTTTTATTATCAAAAGACTTATTGAAACCTGTATTAATAGCAGCCTGCATTGCATTCCCTGTCGGGTATTGGGCTATGAATAAGTGGCTGGAAAACTTCGCCTATAAAACAAGTGTAAGCTGGTGGATTTTTGTTCTAGCTGCATTGATAACGTTTGGGATCGCATTAATTACAGTAAGTATTAAAGCAATTAAAGCAGCGAGAGCAAATCCGGTAAAGAGTTTGAGAACTGAATAGAATATATCTGGACCTTGATTAATCTGATTTACAGATTAACATGATTCAGGGAAGTAATTATGAAAACCTGCCTGACGGTAGGCAGGTCATTTAATCGTAAAAAAATCAAAATTTAAGACAATGTTTAAAAATTATTTAAGATTGGCATTTCGCAACATCTTTAAAAGAAAAGGCTATTCGATGTTAAACATTGCCGGTTTAACTATTGGGATGAGTTGTTGCCTTCTCATATTTCATTATGTGTCTTACGAAAAAAGCTATGATAAGTTTGAGCCTGATTCAAAACAAATTGTGCGTGTAAGGCTGGACAGTTACCAACAAGGCGTACTAGCTTATAAGTCTGCCACTTCCTATCCTGCCATTGGCCCCACCCTGAAAAAGGATTTTCCCGAAGTGCAGAATTTTTGCAGGCTGATTGATAATGATCTGTTGCTTTCAAATGAAGAACTTAATAAAAAGTTTTCAGAAAATAAAGGATATTATGCCGACCCTTCCGCGATTAATATGTTTGGTCTTCAATTTATAAAAGGCAACCCGCAAACGGCTTTAAACGCTCCGGACAAAATCATTTTGTCCGAATCAACTGCAAAAAAATATTTTGGCAGCGAAGAGGCACTTGGCAAAATATTGGTGAACAGAAATGGCGCTGATGCCGCATCATTTGAAGTAGCGGGCATCTATAAAGATTTTCCGGCAAACTCTCATTTGATCATGCAATATCTTGTTTCTTATGCAACACTGGGAAAGGAACTACGCTTGCAGGGCGACAGTTCAAATGCGAGCGAAACCGGCTGGGGCTGGTATGATTTCTATGTATATGTGCAATTAAAGCCCGGCGTTGATTATGCAAAACTCGAAACAAAACTTCCGGCGTTTACTGATAAATATATAAACAGTAATGAGTGGATGAAAGCAAACAACAGGCGCAACGAGCTGCATCTTATTCCGCTTAACGATATACATCTTTATTCAAATTATAACCAGGAGGCAGAAGTAAATGGAAATGGCCAGGCTATTATTTTCTTGTTCTTAATTGCCATCTTTATTATATGCATTGCCTGGATAAACTATATCAATCTTGCAACTGCACGCTCGGTAGAACGTGCAAGGGAAGTGGGGGTGCGTAAGTTGTTAGGTGCCGTGCGCAGTAGTTTAATACGCCAGTTTATAACAGAAAGTTTTGTGATGAATTTTATATCGCTGTTGCTTTCTTTAATTATATTTTTCGGGTTACTGAATGCTTTTGATTTTTTTACCGGTAGAAATAATTATACCGGTGTTGCACTAACAAGCAGTTACTGGCTGGTATTTTTTGCATTATTTTTTTGTGGAACCTTTTTATCCGGCCTGTACCCGGCTTTTGTATTATCGGGTTTTAGACCGGTGATCGTTTTAAAAGGCGCTTTTAAAAATACAAGCAGCGGGCAATTACTGCGTAAGAGCTTAATCGTTTTACAGTTTGTTACTTCTGTTGTATTAATTGCGGGAACGATTGTCGTTTTTCAGCAGGTAGGTTTTATGCGCAATCAAAAGCTTGGTTTGGATATTAATCAAACATTAGTATTAAAAGGTCCGCAAACTCTTGGCGATTCATTGTATCAAAATACCTATCAGCCTTTCAAATCTGATATATTGCAAATGCCCGCAATAAAAAATATTGCTTCATCAACGAGTGTGCCCGGTGATGAAATTTATTGGACGAACGGATCAAGAAGACTGGGCTCAGATCAAAGTGTAGTTTCATTGTATAATCTTGGTATTGATTACGATTTTATTCCGTCTTATGACATTAAAATGGATGCGGGCAGAAATTTTTCAAAGCAATTTGGCACTGATAAAAAGACCGCGATCTTAAATGAAACTGCGTCAAAATTATTGGGATTTAAAAATGCAGCCGCTGCTATTGGCGAAAAGATTGCACGTAACGGAGACACACTTACATTGATTGGTGTAGCATCCGACTTTCACCAGTTGGGCTTGCAAAAAAATATTGATCCAATGATTTTAGTACTTGTGCCGAACAGGTCCAATTTTTATTCTTTAAAAGTTAACGAGGCCAATATGCAGCAGACCATTGCTTCGCTTAACCAGGTATGGAATAAATATTTTCCTAAAGATCCATTCGACTATTTCTTTCTTGACGAATCATTTGGCCAGCAGTACAAAGCAGATGTATTATTTGGGAAAGTGTTTGGCGTGTTTGCCTTTCTTGCCGTATTAATTGCATGTTTCGGGCTGCTGGGTTTATCTGCTTATAATGTTTTACAACGCACCAAAGAAATTGGTGTTCGCAAAGTATTGGGCGCATCCATATCAAACATTGTGATGCTGGTTTCGAAAGATTTTATAAAACTTGTTTTAATAGCCTTTGTAATTGCATCGCCGCTTACATGGATTGTAATGCATAACTGGCTAAATGATTTTGCGTATCGTATCAATATCAGTGCGTGGATATTTATCGTGGCAGGATTGTTATCTCTTTTTATTGCATTAATCACCATTAGTTTCCAGGCAATAAAAGCGGCTGTGGCAAACCCGGTTAAAAGTTTGAGGACGGAATAAAGAGCGTGATAGTGAGTGCTCAAGATTGAATAAAATTTAGGACACAAAATTTAAATCTATTTTTATGATAAAGAATTATTTCAAAATTGCCTGGCGGAATCTTTGGAAAAGCAAAGCTTTTTCTTTCATCAATATTATGGGCCTGGCACTCGGCCTGTCATGCAGCCTGCTTATCATGCTGTGGGTAATTGATGAATATAAAGTAGACGCCTTTCATAAAAATGGAAAGCAATTATATAGTATCATAGAAAGACAGTATCGTGACGGGGAGGTGAATGCTTTCCTGGGTGGTCCCGGTGTAATGGCTGATGAAATGAAAAGAGGCTTGCCTGAGGTGGAGTACGCAACTAACTACGCCTGGAATGAGCTGAGCACATTTGAAGCAAATAATAAAGTAATTAAGGAAGATGGGAATCATGCAGGGCAGGATTTTTTCAAAATGTTTACATATCCCTTACTGGAAGGTAAAGTTGAAACAGCATTACAATCGCCTTTGGATATTGCTATTTCAAAAAAGATGGCTGAAGAATTTTTTGGTTCACCAGCGCAGGCGATAGGGAAAACTATACGTTATCAAAATAATAAGGATTTAAAAGTGGCAGCCGTATTTGATAATGTTCCTAAAAACAGTACAGCTCAATTTGACTACATTCTCAACTGGCAATCCTTTCTTGAAGGCAATAGCTGGGCAAAAGACTGGACAAATAACGGGCCTCAAACATTTGTTATGTTGCGTGAGGGCACTAATGCAAAAGCTTTTGAGAAAAAGATTGCAAAATTTTTAGATAATTACCACAAAGAACAAACACTACACTCTTACCTCCGTTTGGGAATTCAACGCTATGGAGATACTTACCTCCACTCCAATTTTGATAAAAACGGAGAGCTCTCAGGCGGCAGAATTCAATATGTTCAGTTGTTTAGTATCGTTGCTATTTTTATTTTATTGATCGCCTGTATCAACTTTATGAATCTTACAACAGCAAGATCATTAAAGCGTGCAAAAGAAATTGGTGTAAGAAAAGTGGTTGGCGCATTTCGCTTTGCATTGATAAAACAGTTTATCGGCGAAGCATTGTTTATCGTATCAATAGCAGTTGTTCTTTCACTTGCAATTGTGATGTTTATCCTGCCTTCGTTCAACCAGCTCACCGGGAAACAAATTCATATTCCTTTTACTGATGCAACATTCTGGCTAAGTATTGCAGGATTGTTATTACTAACAGGTTTTATTTCCGGGAGTTATCCTGCATTGTATTTATCATCTTTCAAACCGGTTCGTGTTTTAAAAGGTTCCTTAAAATTTTCAAGCGGCGCTTTATTGTTTCGTAAAGGGCTCGTGGTTTTCCAGTTCATGCTTTCGATCATTTTAATCATCGGTACTATCGTCGTGAGAAAACAGGTGAATTACATTCAAACGATCAATCTTGGTTACGACAGGGAAAACTTAATGTATGTTCCGCTGGAAGGTGATCTCACACCAAAATATGAACTGTTTAAAAATGAGTTGCTAAAGACACAGGGCATAAAAGATATTTCCAGGATCACTGATATACCAACACAGATAACCAACGGTACCGGCGGTGTGCAATGGGACGGAAAAGATCCAAACGCTGACATAGAGTTTACACAATCAGCGGTTGGATACGACTTTACAAGAACGATGCACTTGCAGCTTACGCAAGGCAGGGATTTTTCAAAGGATTTTCCTACCGATTCAGTTGGTTATCTTATAAATGAATCTGCATTAAAAATAATCGGCTACAAAGACCCGCTCGGTAAGCCGCTTACTTTCTGGGGGAAAAAAGGAACCATCATAGGCATACTTAAAGATTTTCATTTTAATTCACTGCACACATCTATAAATCCTTTAGTGCTGCGCCTCGGCGAAAATATTGAATGGGGTAATGCATTGGTAAAAACTGAACCGGGAAAAACAAAAGAAGCATTGGCAAGTCTTGAAAAAATTTGTAAATCTCTCAATCCAAAATTTCCTTTTACCTATAAATTTTCTGATGAAGAATATGCAAAGCTTTACAAGAGCGAGCAG
>JBBSBD010000281.1:0-7747 GCA_038251675.1 Chitinophagales bacterium
GAGCCCGCTTCCCTGCCACTGCTCTATCATAGAAAACATTTGCTCTCGTACTTCGGGTGGTTTGCGCATGATGTTTTATTTTCATGCAAAGCTATATGCCCTTTTGGTCGATTACAAGATGTGCTTAGACGGTGGGTTACGACTCACGAGTTAGATATAAGTATCTTACCTTAAGCACCAGGTTAGCTAACATACAAGGCTGCACTGCAAAACTTGCGCTAAACAAACTTCCAAATACTTGGAACAATAGAGGAGTTGCGCGACGACGAAGTCTTATTTGTTAGAGGTAATTTTATTTTTGTCGCTGTCTTAATTCCTTTAATATTCTTCCTAGACCACGATGCCAACTATTTGTTTTCAGTTCTTCCTCAATCCAAAGCTTGGCCTGAGTAATGTATTCATCAGCTTTGTCGTTACCAAACCTATCAAAGTATTCAATTGACTGTTCAGCAAATTTTTTTGCATGATATAATTTCCGTTTGTCTTGTCTATAACAGTCAATTAGTATTGACATACTATTGTCAAGTGTGTAACGTACGTCATTACCCTCTCTTTTAATATTTGCATCAAATAATATAATTGCATGGGAATTGCGGATCGACAGAATAGAGTCTCTAGTCATATTTCGAGCTTTATCAATCCAATAAAAAGCTTCGTTATGTTGCTGTTTGTAGGATAAATACAATGCTCCTTGTTGCAGAAGATATGGGTTGCTAGGGTCATTAATCATAAGCTTTTCGTAAAATGCTTTTCCATCTTCCCAATTCGGAAATGCCCTAATAGCAATAAACTTATCATGTCCTTTTTTTCTAAATATTCTGTAGTTTACAATTTTGTAAGGTGGAAGATTATCATTAAAAATATTTAAAAATCGTTTTAAAAGACGGCCTTGTACATTCTCTATGATAACTTCAGATAAAACAACTGAACGTGAAGCAAAATAATCTTGATTTTCATCTTCTATTAGTGTTAAAGGATTATCAACCAATAGTGCTCCAAGACTATCTCTAATTTCGTATATGTCTCGGTAAGAACTTATATCATTACTGAAATAGGAGTATGCCATATCGAAAGACAAAGGTGTTCTACAATAATGAATGAAACATGCAAGTAATAAGAACTCGGAAAGCAATTCATTTTCATTATCAAGTTTTGCCATTAAACTTTTATACCGTTCATTTATGTTTGGCACTTTAAGGTTAAGATTTACAAATTCAAATAAAGATGGGTCTTCATCCGAACTTATTACTTTTGATAATAATGTTCCTGACTTTATCGCTGGTGGTATTCTCGAAAATATTTCCTGTGCATCCGTTTTTGTTAAAGTGGTTATTGAAATTATGTCAAACTGTCTTCTGTTAATTAAATGAGATATAATTTCAAAATTATGTTCTCTGTCTACTCCAACTAATGTAATATTATCGTATTTGTGAAATTCCAAAAAGCTTTGAACTTCTTCAGTAAAATTGTCTATAAAAACAATTGCCTTTTCACCATTTAGAGCATTAATAATGTTCTTCGCTCTTTCTACACTAGGATATTCTAATATAATTTTATGTCCATCGAAATTTGTAAAAGCCGCAAGCTGCATTAACAATGTTGTCTTTCCAGAACCCGGAATTCCAATTACAATGGTATCCTTTTCTGAAAAAATACTATTTTGAACTGCTCTAAAATGGCTAGTTTTATATACATCTGGTCTAAAAATATCCGACCATGAAGGGGCTGCTCCTAAATAAAATTCAGTTATTTCTCTTACTGGAACATTTTTAGGGTTTGATGGAACAAATTCTTCCCCTAAAAGTTCTTTTGTTGTAAGACTTTTCCTTTTAAATGTATTTTTAACAGTAAAATTTGCTTTAAAGTAATTTAAAAATTCAGTGTTGTTAGCAACAATAATATTAAAACCTAATGCTTTAAAATATTCTTCTTCCTCAGGACCTTCTTTATGCAGTACCACCCACTTTTCACTTTTTTCATAACCGGTAGTTTTAATAGAATTCAAAGTTTCCAAAATTCCTGGGTCACTAAGGCTATATCCCCAAAAAATAGTCGGATATTCTTCTAAAGAACGAATTAAGTCCCCCCACAACTTTGGACTGCCTGAAAAACTTGAGGCAACCGCCAAAGAAGTAAAAACCATTGGTCTTTCTTTATTTAGGATGCATCCATGTAAAGGGTAATAATTTAAGCCCTTTCTGTCACGGAAAGTTGGCCCCTGTAAAGTAGTATCATTTATGTAGTAGTTATTTGAGTATTCAAATATCTTGAAAATAAGATTGTCAATGTTTGTCGTGTAAATTGACTTGAGATTTAAATCTTCTAATGATTGGTATAATTCATTAAAAGTCCCAATACTAAATTTTCTACGTAAAAAGTCATTTAATTCTTCTTTGCTTTTGCTTTCAATTATTGAAGTTACTCTTGTAAGGTCAAGTTTAGGAGTTTTAAATTTTTCTGACAATTCTTGTGCTAATTCTGCACCTAGAGGAATTTTTTCGTTGTCAATATTTAAACAATCGATCGAAAAACCAGCCCCTAAGAACAAATTTATTCCATTCTTAAGACCTTGTTTAAAAGTTTCTTCTAAATCTATTCGCATTTATGTAGTTTTAGTGTCTTAAAAATACCGCCAACGTTTGTACTTCCGAAAGTACGAACATCCCGCATTATTTTTTTTCAAATATATTTTTTCTCATAATCAGCAGAACACGGCATTGTTGCGAAGTACCTATTCTAATTATGTATGTTTCGTAAATACACTTTTAAAAGTAAGATGCATCACCCCTGCTACATTCCCATCTGCTTACCGTCACCTCCCCTCGTCAGCAAATGTATAATCCCCAGTGCCACCAAATAAGTAAACCCACAAATGGTAAAGAGAATATTGTATCCTGTTTGTAAATGCCCCGCTGCTTTATAATTGTCTAATAATGTGCCTACCAGTATGGGAAAAAGAATTCCTCCGACAGCGCCGGCCATCCCTCCTATTCCCACAACAGAAGCTACCGCTTCTTTAGGGAACATATCAGAGGCCATAGTAAAAACATTGGTAGCCCACGCCTGGTGTACTGCTACGGCAAGGCTTAATAAACCAACTGCCATCCATATATGACTTACAAATTGAACGGTGATAACTGATAACTCCAGTATAGCAAATACCAACAGGGCTGCTTTCCTTGCCTTCAAAACAGGCCATCCTTTTTTTATAAGCCACGACGAAAAATATCCGCCGGCAATACTTCCAATGGTAGTAGCAAGGTATATGATCATCAACTCCACGCTTGGTTTTCTCAAATCCAGGTTGAAAGTGGATGCAAAATAAGAAGGCAGCCAAAACAAAAAGAACCAGTAGATTGGATCGATTAATGCCTTACCTGTAATGAAGGCCCAGGTTTGCGGAAGCTTAAATAATTTAAACCAACTTATATTTTTTTTACCTGTCGTCGCGCTTTCATCTTCCTGGCCGTTCTTAATCAATTCATATTCTTCTGCTGATAATCGCTTTTGCCTGGATGGTATTTCGTACAGTCTCCACCAAAGCAACAACCATACAAAACCAAGCGCCCCTGTAATAAGAAAAACCTGTGGCCAATCGTAAGTTCTTAAAATAAGAGGCGCGATCACCAAGGCCATTACCACACCGATGCTGGTTCCTGCATTAAAGATACCGGTAGCAAGGGCCCGTTCATTTTTTGGAAACCATTCTGCCACTGTCTTCATGGCTGCAGGAAAATTACCAGCTTCGCCCAATCCCAAACCAATTCTTGCGGCGACAAAGCCCCCTACATTTTTTGCCCAGGCATGAAACATGCCCGCTATGCTCCATAAAATAATAGAAATGGTATAGCCCATTTTAGTGCCAACCTTGTCAATAAGTTTGCCCATAAGCAACAGCCCTAAAGCGTACGCCGCAGTAAAAGCCATTACAATATGAGAGTAGTCTATTTCTTTCCAGTGAAATTCTTCTTCTAAAATTGGTTTTAATAATCCTATGACTTGCCTGTCGAGGTAATTAATGCAGGTTGCGAAGAACAACAGGCTTACAATGATCCAACGGTAATTCCTGGTTTTAGAAAAAGACATACGAGCAATTAATTTATTAGATTATTACGCTGGTTAAAAGAACTACCAGTTGTGTATAGAACCGTCAGGGCTTTTTAAAACGGGGTGAGGATATTTGGTATTCGCATTTATCTCCATTATAAATCCTGCTTTAGTCCTGTCAAATTTTACTCCCAGGCCAGGGCTGGGGTTCAGGTATAATTTTCCATTTCTAAAATCAACAATGTCTTCATTAAAATAAGCGGGTCTCTCGGGAACGCCTCCTGCAATTTCTATAAGGCATCTTGAAAAACTGCCTGATCCCAATACATGCACCAGCGCTGCAGTTGACAACGGCCCGGTAAAGTGCGGAATCATTCCTAAGTAATGCGTTTCACACAAGGAGGCAATTTTTTTAAACTCTGATATACCCCCGGTATTGGGCAAAGTAACTCTTGTATAGTCAATAAGATTTTGTTCGATCAATTCATTCACATCCCAACGGTCACCGAATTGTTCGCCTACCGCAATGGGCACGGAAGTCATTGAACGAACCGTTTTATAAACCCCGGTATTTTCTGATCTTATAATATCTTCTACAAAATAGGGCTCAAGTTTCTCCAGTTCTTTGCAAATTTTTATGGCCTCCGTCATATCAAAACGCGTATGCAGATCGATAGCCCATCTTCCATTGCCTCCAACAGCCGCATCAATTCTTTTGCAGAGATCGATTGCCTTAACAGCATTTTCATAAAAATCAAAAGGCTCTTCGCCATTACCACCTGTAGGCCCGATACGATATGCCCTGAAACCTGCTTTGATGCAATCCTGCGCTCTTTCTTCTTCCGTTTTTGCTTTTGACGGGCCGTAACCTGTCGCATAACATTCCACATAATCGCGTGTGGCGCCGCCGAGCAAATCATAAACGGGTACGCCTAATGCCTTTCCCTTAATATCCCATAAAGCCATCTCCAAAGCGCCGAGCGCATGCAGCTTTTCTCTTCCAGGCGGGTAAAACATGCCACGGTATAAATCCTGCCAGATGTACTCTATACGAAAAGGATCCTGGCCTATCATCATTTGGGCGCATTGTGCAATCATGTCGGTGGAACCGCCCTCGCCAATTCCGATAAGGCCACTGTCTGTCTCAATCTCTACTATTCCCCGGGCCTGGTTAAAGAGCGGTTTCGTATAACCTGTTGCGTTATAATACCTTACTTTAGCAATTTTCATTTTGGAAGAGGCCTCCCTGGCATTACCGGAAAAAGGAAGACCTGCCAGGATACTTAGCGAAGTAAGGCCGGTGGCTTTAATAAATTTTCTTCTGTGCATGTGTTGCGTGAAGTTTAAGTGAACAATCGAAGCAATGGTTTTATAATACCTGAATATTACTCTGAAATTAAATAAAGCTTAAAGTAGCATTTCTTTTTGAAAAATAATGATGAAACAGTCACGTCTCTGCAGGGGGCTGGTGGGAAAGCCAACTCATTTTGCCTACGTCAGAATAAAAATCTTATTCATAATTTACACAAATAATGATGACAAAATTTAATAAGATCACACCTTTATTCATAAAAAAATTAACTGCAATTGTGGGTGGCAGTGCCGTTTACACTCACGCAGAGACCCTTGAAAAACATGCACGTGATTTCTCCCAGGATCTTTATTTTTTACCAGAAGCAGTTGTGATCCCATCCAATACTTCGGAGGTGTCTGGCATTATGGCCCTGTGTAACAAGTACCGCATTCCTGTAACTGTTCAGGGTGCACGAAGTGGTTTAACAGGCAGCGCATTGGCCATTCATGGAGGAGTGGCATTATCTATGGAACGTTTTGATAAAATTTTAGACATTGATGAAAAAAATTACCAGGTAATTGTGGAACCGGGTGTTATTACAGAACATTTGCAAAATATACTGCAGGATAAAGGATTGTTTTATCCGCCGGATCCTGCAGGACGTGGTTATTCTCACATTGGCGGCAATATTGCCACAAATGCCGGCGGCCCCAGATGTGTGAAATATGGCGTTACGCGGGACTATGTCTTAAATCTTGAAATTGTGTTACCAAATGGCGAGGTGATGTGGACGGGCGCCAATACTTTAAAAAATTCGACCGGTTATAACTTAACGCAGTTGATAACAGGTAGTGAGGGCACGCTTGCTGTTGTCACTAAAATAGTTTTGAAGCTCCTTCCCTACCCGCCTTTTAATTTATTGATGCTTGCTCTTTTTCATAAGGCTGAAGAAGCATGCGCCGTCGTTGCTGATATTTTTAAATCAGGCGTTATTCCATCTGCTTTAGAATTTATGGATAGAGAAACTATTGATTACTCAGTGCGGTATGTGGGCTCATCGCCTTTTGCTATTTCACCAGATTATGAAGCATTGTTATTGATTGAAGTAGATGGAAATAACATGGATGTGTTGCAGCATGATTGTGAAAAAATTGCAGAAGTACTTTCGCAGTTTGATGTTGGTGACATCCTTTTTGCAGATAGTGAGGCACAAAAAAATGAATTGTGGAAACTGCGGCGTAATGCAGCCAACGCAATTACCACACTTTCATACGCAATGGTTACAGAAGATACCATTGTGCCCCGGACCAAACTGCCCGATTTATTAAAAGGCGTGAAAAAGATTGGCGACGAACTGGGCCTAAAAACGAGTAACCTGGGGCACATTGGCGATGGCAATATCCACTTTTCTATCATCAGCGAAGAACCGGTCACAGAAGAATGGCGGTTAAGAAGCATAGACGGTAAGCTGAAAATTTACAAGTTAGTGCAATCACTTGGCGGCATGCTATCAGCCGAACATGGCATAGGTTATTTACAGAAACCCTTTATGGAATTATTTTTTAAGGAAAATCATCTATCAATACTAAGGGGTATTAAGAAAGCCTTTGATCCGAGAGGCATTTTGAATCCCGCTAAAATTTTTGATTAAATAGCATGGCTATTATACGTACTCATAAAGATATTTCCGCCCATGATTATTACGAGCGATTGCGTCAAAATCCCGGGAATTATTTACATATTAGCTGCTTCGGCGGGATATCAATTATACATAAATTTTACACTTTTTTAAGCTTCATGGTTCTGTGAAGATTTTAAACTAAAAAATTCATAGTATTTCATTATTGGTTAAATATCAAATTGATAATTGGCATATTTAATATCATTTACAATTATATTATTATAAATAATATATAACCAATAATTTTCTAAAGTATATATTAGTGCAAAATAATCTGCCTGTTAAAACAGATTAAAGATTTTGATATATAATGCAAAGCAACATAGAAAAGGATCGGTTGTCCCGTTCAAATAATAATAAAAACTGGAAAAAATGGGGGCCCTATATTTCCGATCGCCAATGGGGCACGGTTAGAGAAGATTATAGTCCGAATGGAAATACCTGGAACTACGTAAACCACGATCTCGCAAGAAGCTATGCCTATCGCTGGGGTGAAGAAGCAATCGCCGGATTTTGTGACAGCGACCAGATCTTGTGCCTGGCTCCTGCATTCTGGAACGGGAAAGATCCCATTTTAAAGGAAAGGCTTTTTGGCCTCACCAATGGTGAGGGCAATCATGGAGAAGATGTAAAGGAACTTTATTTTCATCTTGATTCCTCCCCTACGCACTCCTATTGCAAATTCCTTTATAAATATCCGCAGGAAGTATTTCCTTATTTGGATC
>JBBSBD010000282.1:0-7730 GCA_038251675.1 Chitinophagales bacterium
ACCCGCACGATTTTTACATGATGCTCTGATATGGTATATTCGTTTTAATGAATTAAAAATTAAACAATAAAATAAGCAATGGCCCCAATAATAAAACTGGAAAATATTCAAAAGAGCTACATCATGGGGAAGCAGGAACTCAGGGTTTTGAAAGGGATTTCACTGGAAATTTTTAAGAATGAATATGTTGCTTTAATGGGGCCAAGCGGAAGTGGTAAGTCTACGCTCATGAATTTACTGGGCTGCCTTGATTCACCTACTTCCGGCAGGTATATACTTAATGGCAAAGATGTAAGTAAAACGACTGATGATGAACTTGCGGAAGTACGTAATAAGGAAATAGGTTTTGTATTTCAACAATTTAATTTATTGCCAAGGCTTACCGCGGCAGAAAATGTGGCTTTACCCCTTATTTATAATGGGTCCAAAAAAAAGGTGAGAACTGAGCATTCGTTGGACATGCTTGACAGGGTGGGTCTTTCGGACAGAAGCCAACACAAGCCCAACGAATTGTCAGGAGGGCAAAACCAGCGGGTTGCCATAGCCCGGGCACTGGTAAACAATCCTTCCATAATTCTTGCGGATGAACCTACGGGTAATCTCGATTCCAAAACATCAGTGGAGATTATGAAAATTTTTGACAAAATACAGGCCGATGGAAACACGGTAATTCTTGTAACTCACGAAGAGGATATCGCCCACTACGCTCATAGAATTATCAGGCTAAAAGATGGATTGATCGAAAGTGATAACATGAGGCAGGAAACAATGGCTGTTAATCATTGAGCATTTATTAGTTCCTTTTCTTTCACTACTTATTTTTCTTAACTACAATTTTAATGTCTCAAAAAATTTATACTAAAACAGGGGATGAAGGCAAAACCAGCCTTATAGGCGGAACAAAATTATTGAAAAGCGATCTGCGTATTGAGGCTTATGGAACAGTGGATGAGCTTAATTCATTTATTGGCCTGGTTGGTGATCACACCACGATCTCTCATTCAAAATCTATTTTAAAAGAAATCCAGGACCGGTTATTTACTATTGGGTCTTCACTGGCCTGCGATCCACATAAAGAAACAAAACTTCATATTCCCGATCTCCATGAAACTGATGTAGTGCTACTTGAAAATGAAATGGATAATATGAATGACGAACTGCCTGAGATGAAACATTTTGTTTTGCCCGGCGGCCATCCTGCTGTTTCTACGGCCCATATTGCCAGGTGTGTCTGCCGACGTGCAGAGAGGTGTTGTGTTCATTTAAAAGCTATTGATGATAGTGTTGAGCCCTTAATTATTAAATACCTCAACCGGTTAAGTGATTATCTATTTATCCTTAGCAGATTTTTTTCACATCGCCTTAATGTATCGGAAGTTATTTGGAAGCCGCGTCTGTAAATTTGCGATAAATATTTTTGAAAAAGGTTGCCGGTAATGTATTGCTGGCGGAGATAAAAAAAGAAATTATTTGGCTACCTGGAACTTTCCGGCTTCTACAATTGAGCCTTGTTTGTCTTTGAGTTGGAAAATATATACACCGCGATAAAAGTCGGTTAATGGTACAATTATCTTTTTATCAGTAAGCTTTATATCTGCAACTTTTCTTCCAATAAAATTATAAATCTCGAGTGAGTAAGATTGATCGTAACTTTTTAAGAATTCAAAGTTAATGAGGTTCACAGCAGGGTTCGGATAAAATTTAACCGTCTTCACAGCAAAACCCGAAGGTAAAGAAGACTTAACCTGTGCTTGACTGCTAAAACTAAAACCGACAATAAGAAGAAGTATGTAGAAAATTCTTTTCAATATTTCAAAAATATAAACTTTAATTTTAAAATTACAACTTTTACAGTATAATTACATGCCTTTCTATAATTTATGACGGCCTTGTAAAAAAGTGTCCAAATGACTAACGTAACCGCTATAAGTTAATTGCCCCAAACTACAAAAGTTAAGAAAAAAACTACAACCAATGAATTAAGAGACAGTTAATTGAGAGAAGACAATGCATTTTCTATGGCGGTATAATTTGGCTCCTCGCCGGCATTATCGAGCACTTCAGCATAACGAACGATGCCATTGCCGTCAATCACAAAAGCGCTTCTTTTACTTACGCCCTTCATATCGAGTGAAAAAGTTTCATATAAACTTCCGTATGCTGCTGAAACTGTTTTGTTGAAATCACTTAGCAATGGAAAATTGAGATGCTGGTCTTCTTTAAATCTCGTAAGTGTTTGGGGAGAATCTACTGATATGGCAAGCACTTTGGCTTTGCTGTTGTTATAAATACCAATATTATCCCGCACATTACAGAGTTCTTTGGTACAAACACCTGTAAATGCGAGTGGGAAAAACAACAAGACTACATTCTTCCCTTTATAATCACTTAGAGATACCTTTTCTTTTTCTGAACTGTATAAGCTGAAATCCGGAGCTGGTGTGCCTGCTTCAATTGCCATTATAAGTATTTATTAGCTAGCGAAAATAAATAATATTTTTGTTTAGAAGAGATAAAAATATTTGCATTTATAAATCTTTGTAGTGAAATTATTAACTATCGCAGTTTTGTATTTGTAATGTGGGTTGGAAACACTTACCAAAAACTTTTGATTATCTGTCAATAGAATAAACTTGAAAAAAATCGAAGGGTTCTATTACCAAACCTCGTAAGAAAGTAATTCATTCTCCACTTTTATACGTTTCCCTTCTTTTATTATAAATACAAAAGCCAGCGCAGTAACGGTTGCGACTGTCACAAAATATAAAGCGCTTTTTGCTTTTTTCTTAGTTTTTGATTTTGCCATAAGAAAACTTTTCGATCAGAATTTCGGGGCGTAAATTAATTAAAATCATCCTATTTAGAATAGGGAAATAGATTATTTTAACTTTAATCAGGCATTTTGCCGCAACCTTATTCATGGGCTTTTGATCTAATTTTTTTAGATAACTCTTACTGATTGAAGATATTTACGGGTAAAATTATTTCCCAACGGGTATTACCGCTATTTCCAAATAAGTCATTATTAAACAAATGACTATATCTAAACCCAATAGATACTTTGGCTTGGTTCCACCATTTTGTATCAAAATTAATTTCAGCCCCGGCGGAATTAAAATTAGCGGTATAGGAATTCCCATTTCTAAAAAAATCTTTTACAAAAGTGTTATCGTAAAATAGGTTGCCACGTACTCTTAATAAATAAAATATGTTTCCAAATCCTGCATCCGGGTATAAAAGTGGCACATTATAATTTATTCCCCATTTATACATCCTGAAAAAATTGGCGGCTTCATAACCTCTTGAAAAAGGAAATCCACTCGAAAAATTTATTTCTCTTGAAGAATCCTTCGTTAGGAATGCTGCGTTTAAGACAATACTATGAGTTTTTAATAATCCAGGTAAATAAATAGTTCCATTGGCCAGGAGCTGGTTGCCATTGTAATGGGTTAATGCAGATTTAAATGCAAGATTAAAGGATTGGGCAAAACGCGGAAAGATTTGCTGCTTTGCCCTTTGAACATGGTTACTAAAAGATAAAAAACTACTAGCATAGCTGTAAGAAATATTTCCAATTGTGTCTTTATAAGCGCCTTTATAAAAGCTTTCATTATAAACATACTGGCTTCCAAAATTTAAAAAAGTAAAGGTGCGGCCCTTACTAAAATTTATGGGAATATTAAATCCTGCATAGGGCTCGAGTTCATTAAAATAAACAGGGCTCTGACTGGCATTATATACACGGCGATCAATCGTATAACTAATACCCGCTGATAAAAAAGGGAAGAAGCCTCCGTAGGTTGCCTGGAAACCTAATTTTTTAAATTGTTCAGCCCTGTCGTAAGCGAATAGTAATTGTGACTGCATTGTGTTCAGTATATTTTCACTTAGCACTGTCAGGCTATATTCAGGATCATCAATGGTAGGCTCAATACTATGAAAATTAAACAGCCTGAATGTTTTGGAATATTTTTTTACAGCGAAGGAATCATTCGGCGCACTGTAAAGCAAGTTTGAATTGTTGTTATTTAATGATGCAATCCCAAAACTGGAGGTATTTTTATCAATCGTTTTTGGATTTAATTCTTCGAATACAACCTCTTTTTTTGCGACCAGAACGAGTTTATAGCCCGTCGGCGTAAATGTCGCCCACGCCAGTGATGAATCATTTACAGTTGGTTCATATTTTCCTAACCCACTGTCATTATCAGAAACAACTTTCCATAACTTTTTGTCTGCTAAAGTGTAGGCAAATAACTCATCGTTTTTGTGAAAGGAATTTGTGAAATAAACCGTGTCTTCTTGGATGGAGAGGAATCCAATAACATTGTAGGAAAGGGGAGTAAGATATTCTGTGCTACCTGTTGAAATATCAATTTCTGCTAAAGACATTTTGCCCAAAGTATCTCTCACGGCGGAAAGTATTTTATCAGGGCTTATGAATTTAGGATAGGTGTAGAACAACTGATCTGGATTAGGGATTTCGTAAACTACCTTTCCATTGAACGCATCTAAAATATGTAAAGTCGATTTTCCATTTACAGATTGATCGACAGCAGCTATACTTTTACCATCTGCACTAATATCCGGCGAAAAATATTTTCTGTGATTCGTTATCGTTTTTTGTTTACCGGTTTTAATATCAAGAATTTGTAGGTCGCTAAAGTCACGGTAACCCCACCTTATGTCAGGCCTGTAAGATGCATAAACGATCTTACCGTTTTTTAGGCTAAAATGATTATCTAATGAGTAATCTTTTACCCGAAGCCTGGTCTCTTTATTACCATGCCTTATAATAAATTCGGGAATCTGTTTATATCCGCTTTTAACGTATACTATGTCATTTTCAACAAATGCAGGATATTCTTCATCAACATAAGTTTGTTTCTTAATAATATTTCCGGGTTTTATATCAAACTGGCTTTTAAAAAAATCAATTGCATTTTTTCGGAAAGTGGTATAATCAGTGCCTGAGTATTTTTTTATAGCTTTCTGAAATGGATAAAATAATCCTTTAAAAGATGCTGCATCCTTCGTTACCTTTTCCCAGAATTTGTTGCCATACTTTTCCGTTCCGTAAGAAACAAGCATGTAACCGAGCTTGTAATGATCAGGCACAAAATCTTTGAACGATCCATTTCTGAGTTTCATCCAGCTATAGTTTTCCCCTGCCTTCCAAAGAGACCGGTAGCCATTAAAGAAAAACGGTAAACTCCCCCGGCCCTGCTTGCTCACATTTGTTTCGTTATAAACCGCATCGCCTTCGAAAAACCAGTTTGGTATCGCTGCATTGTTAGCAAGTGCTTGTCCCTCTTCACCAAATAATGAACGCAATACCCGCGATGCACCTACATTAAAATTATTAAATTGTTCTACGTGCCGGTATTCATGAATCGTTAGCTGATCGGGCCACGGCAGGCTTCCCAACTCGAAACTGTTTTGAGTCGGGTTTAGGTAAAATTCACTCCGGTAAGGGCCAAGCCCAACATAAGCATTTGAGATGGTGGTTTGGTTTTGAAGAATAACATTTATTTTTTTCGAAGCAAGTCCTATTGTTTTTTCGGTAGGTTCTTTTATGAAATTGATAATGTTAGTTACCCTGAGAGCAGTAGAATCAAGGCCCGAAGGAAAAATCACTCTTGAAGCGCCTGTATTTATTTGCTTCCATTTTATTGAAGGTGGGTTACCTCCAAATACTTGAGAAAAGCCCTGCTTGCAAAATAGCAGCACGCAAATAGATAACAAGCCTTTTCGAAATAAATACATATTTTTTTTATTGAATGAAGTTATGATTTAGAGGGCTTATTTCGACTGGAAGCATTGTTATCCTTATATATAATATCCCAGTCGCTTTTCCGTTCTTTCTTTTGCGGCCTTTCGTTGCAATTTATTAGTTTTAATAAATGGAATTAAATAACAGATGGTACAATTAAAAAATATCCCGCTTACCATACTTTCCGTTTTGCTATTATGTGCTTCCTGCAAAAAGGCGGGAGACCTTGTTAACAATCCGCTTTTGGAACAATATTTTGAAACCAATGTTCTCAACCGTGACTTCATAGTGAGCCTTGCAACTGATAACAGTTCGGATCTTACCGCAAACTACACCGGCTATACATTTGTCCTGCTAAAGACCGACTACTATCATGGCCCTCTGAAAGCGACTATTGGCAGTACTGTTTACATGGGCACCTGGGCTAGCAATGAGGATTATAGTAAACTTGACATCAGCTTGCCTGTACCGCCAGCTGAATTCGCTTTTTTAAGCAGGTCATGGCGTTTTACCAGTAAAAATTTCCCTACGCTCAAACTGTCACCATGGGGAAGCACCGAAGCGCTGGAACTTAATATGTACAGGCAATAAGCCCGACTTCAATCTAAGAAGAATTCCTTTCAAAAGTACAGTCATTTGCATCCAAATCAATTGTAAAAAATTGGCTTTTACAAACATCTTATCTTTAGAAAAAAATGAATGAAAATAAGTGTTGTAATTGAGTGCCTGGAAAACTTTGCTCCGCTGAGTTTGCAGGAAGACTATGATAATGCAGGCCTGATAGTTGGAAATAAACAGGATGAATGTACCGGGATTATTACCACGCTTGACGTTACCGAAAAAGTGGTGCAGGAAGCGGTAAGCAAAAAGTGTAATCTTATAGTAGCCCATCACCCCATCATTTTCAAAGGATTGAAAAGATTAAACGGTGCTAATTATGTGGAGCGTACAGTTATTTCTGCCATTAAAAACAATATCGCGGTGTATGCAATTCATACCAATCTTGATAATGTGATAGCTGGGGTCAATAAAAAGATTGCTGAAAAATTAGGGCTTCAGAATTTACAAGTACTTGAGCCAAAAGAAAATATCCTGAAAAAAATGGTAACATTTTCACCTAAAGAAAATGCCGACGCGGTAAGAAATGCTTTGTTTAAATCGGGTGGAAAACTTGGAAATTATAGCGAATGTAGTTTTAATACCGAAGGTATGGGGACATTTAAAGCGGAGCCTGGCGCACATCCTTACATCGGCGATATTGGAAAAAGACATGAAGAAAATGAAACCAGGATAGAAGTAATTTTTCCGGCCCATTTACAAAAGCAAATAGTGGCATCTTTAAAAGCGGCTCATCCTTATGAGGAGGTAGCCTACGATATATATCCATTAGATACTAATCTAACTGACTTTGGTAGTGGTTTATCCGGTGATTTACCCAAGCCTCTTTCCGAAAAAAAGCTGCTTTTAGTACTTAAAACTGCTTTCAAATTACAGACTATTCGCCACTCCCCGTTTCTTAAAAAGAAGATTTCAAGAATAGCGGTCTGTGGTGGCGCCGGAAGTTTTTTGATTTTGCAAGCTAAAGCATCAGGGGCACAGGTTTTTATAACTTCAGATATAAAGTATCATGAATTTTTTGATGCAGACTCGGAGATTTTGATTGCAGACATAGGCCATTTCGAAAGCGAGCAATATACCATAGCCCTTTTAGCTGATATTTTGACGGAAAAATTTCCTAACTTTGCCGTCCTAAAAACAAAAATTAATACCAATCCAGTCAATTATATCTGAAAGCAGAATTGGATTTACAAGTTTGATAAAATACAAAATCATACATCATATATGTCACAAGTAAAAGATTATTCTGTAGAAGAAAAATTGTCATCTCTTGTTAAGCTGCAAAAAGTAGATAGCAAGTTAGATGGAATCCAGATCTTAAAGGGCGAGCTACCAATAG
>JBBSBD010000283.1:0-7685 GCA_038251675.1 Chitinophagales bacterium
ACGAACTGTAGAAGACAATTACGCATCGGTTAAAGTTCTTAAAAAAAATGGATTTGAATGTATCGGAACAGTGTATGATGAAGACGACGGAAAAGTTTTAGAATGGGAATATAAAAGCTTTATTGTAACTAACGATTTGAGTTAGCCGAAGAATAACCCGGTTTCAAAAAAATGTAATGTCGTCTAAGATATGACACAAACAGACACACTTGTTGTTGGGGCAAGCCTTTCTGGCCTTGCCTGCGCTTCATGTTTGCAAAAACAAGGCGTTGAATACATCATTATCGAAAAAGAATCGCAGGTGGCAGTTCCGTGGCGTAATCACTATGAGCGGCTGCATCTTCATACAAACAAAAGAGTATCAAATCTTCCCTTTAAAAAATTTGACAGCGCAATTCCGCGATATCCCTCCCGGAAGCAGGTGATAGACTACCTGGAAGATTATAAAAAGGAATTTAGCATCAAACCGGTTTTTAATACAGAGGCAAAATCCATAAGGAGAGAAAATGATTGCTGGATTATTGAAACAACAAACGAAACATTCAAATCCAGATATGTTATAATCGCAACCGGTCCGTTCGGTAAACCAAAGCCGGTTAGTTTTCAAGGGATGGAAACTTTCCCTGGCAAAATTATCCATAGTTCCCAATACAGAACCGGCAAAGATTTTAAAGGGCAAAAAGTATTGATCGCAGGCTTTGGAAACTCAGCTTGTGAAATTGCCATTGATTTATATGAGCAAGGTGCATTTCCGTTTATGTCTGTACGTTCACCAGTAAATATAATACCACGCGATATTTTGGGTATTCCTATATTAGAATTAAGTTTATTATTGAGTCGCCTTCCACCCAGGGTAGCCGATACCGTGAATGCTCCTCTGATGAGATGGCTGTTTGGAGACATTACCAAACTCGGTTTGAAAAAGAAATCTTACGGGCCATTCGAAGAAATTCAACGCGAAGGACATATTCCTGTGCTCGATATAGGTACAGTAAAACATATTCGTGAAGGTCACATAATTGTTTACGGAGGTATTGACCGAATCGAAGGCAATGCCGTTTATTTTTCTGAAGGCAGATGCAAAGAGTTTGATGCCATTGTTGCCGGCATTGGCTATTACAGGGATTATGCTGAAATTATTGACGTTGATAAAAATCGTTCCGGAGATTTAAAAGTTCCCGTTAGTAAACAAAAATATTTTGGCAAAGATGGTTTATATTTCTGTGGATTTTGGGTAGGTCCCACCGGGCAGATTCGCGAAATCGCCTCCGATGCTAAAAAGATCGCAAAAGATATTGCGGGAGAAGAACATGATAGATAAACGCAACATGCGGAAAATGATTTGCGGCTTACTAAATTTTTTGCACAAAAGCCCTATTTCTTTTCATTCAAAAGATCTTTGTAGCTAACCGGGGTAATCCCTTTTTGCTGCATCATTGATTTTATCTTTTCATTGGTAAATAAATCGGTAACTCCCTGCCTGTCTTCTGCTACGTTTTCATAACCGATGTGAAAAACCGACCTCAACTCATCATTATCTAACCCGGGATGATCCACGAAGAGATAAGTATTGCCCGGCTGAAGCTTATCCAGCATTTTAGCAAAGCTCACCATTTTTTCTGCAGAAGTTTTGTGTGGGCCGTCGTAACCTGCATTTTGCAAATGATATTCGTCGCCATCAATATTAATATGATACTCCGCAGCAAGTCGTTTTGCCATCGCCTGTACTTCGGGAGAAAGGGCAGTGCAGCCCATGTGACTCGAGATGTGACTTACACGGGGAATATTTTTGATAGCCATCTCTATCTGCGCACGAAATTCTTTTTCGATATCTTCTATTTTCCATGCATTTTCTTTTATCGATTTACCCGGATAATTTTTGTTGGGAAATACCATTGGAAAAAAATATCCATTGCCATCTTCCAGGCTTTTGCAATCAGTCAACGGCCTCCATTTTACATTTTCCCATTCGCTGGTAATTGCGAGATGAACGCCTACATCTACACCGGGGTTTTCTTTTAATAATTTAACCGCCTCGGGAAACCATGGTGATGCTACGATCACCTCAATTGATTTTTCAAAACCCTCTTTATAACATTTTATCAATGCCTCATTGCCGGAGTGGCTGTAGCCCATATCGTCGCCACGAATAATAAGTTTAATTTGTTTTTGTTGTGAAAATGCGGTCAACAAAAAAAATGAAAGCATTAACGCAAAAAGTATTTTTCTCATAATAAAGCTATTTTAAAATTGAGATCTTATCCAGGTTTATGACTGACTTAAACAAATGTAAATTCTTTAATTGTTATTTACGTTCTTAAGTGAAAACACATCGTTATATTATATTTAAGCTCTGGGGCGAAAAACAATTACGCCTAATTTAGCTTCGATGTTGAGGAATAACACACGCCGCAAATCATAAAAATAGTTATATGCTGTTTAATCAAAAACATTTATTTCAACTTCCTGAAGATATAATTTACCTGAATTGCGCTTATATGTCACCGCTTCTTAGATCAGTCGAAGAGGCGGGGATTGCAGGAATAGCCCGCAAGAGAAATCCAGCTACCATAAAGTCAGAAGACTTTTTTGATGAGAAGGAAGAAATAAGCAAAAAGCTGGGAAGCCTTATTAATGCTGCCTCACAGCAAATCGCGATGATTTCTTCGTCTTCGTACGGACTTAAATCTGTTGCAAATAATCTGCCCGTTAATAATGGAAAACATGCTATATGTGTCGCAGATGAATTTCCAAGCGGCTATTATACAATTCTAAATTGGTGCAAAGAAAATGGCAAAGAACTAAAAGTAATAAAGCCACCGGCGTACGAAACCAACCGCGGCAAAAAATGGAATGAAAAAATTTTAGAAGCTATTGATACGGACACAGCAGTTGTCTTTCTATCAAGCATACACTGGACAGACGGAACCATATTTGACCTGCAGGAAATCGGCAAAAGATGTAAAGAGATTGATGCCTTATTTGTAGTGGACGGAACGCAATCTGTCGGTGCTTTGCCGATTGATGTAGCCGCCTGCCATATTGATGCTTTGATTTGCGCAGCGTACAAGTGGCTGCTGGCTCCCTATTCTACGGGCTTTGCTTATTTGAGTGAATATTTTAACAACGGCTCTCCGTTAGAAGATACCTGGATGAATAAATCGAATGCGAATAATTTTTCCCGCTTAACCAATTATGTGGATGAATATAAACCCGGTGCAGCCAGGTATAATGCAGGTGAATACAGCAATTTTATTCTTATGCCGATGTTCAATGCAGCATTGGATCAAATCGACAATTGGAAAGTAAACTCCATAAAGGATTATTGCTCCAATCTCATTAAACCGCTCATAAAGATATTAGGGGAAAATAATTTTTGGATTGAAGATGATCAATATAGAGCCAGCCATTTATTTGGCTTTTTGTTGCCCCAACATAGTAACGCTAATGAACTATTGGAGAAACTGAAAGAAAGAGAAATTTTTGTTTCAATAAGGGGCGATGCAATAAGGGTTTCTCCGCATTTATATAATACCCAAAACGACATTGCTGTATTTTCAGAAGTACTAACTGCCTTATCAAAATAAAATATTAATTTAAAAATCATGTTCGTTTTTGAAGGAACACAATTAATTCACCCGAAAGCACACACGTGAAGAACGATGTTGTTATTTCCATTTTTGGCCTATTGAAAAATTGATGAGATAATTTTTTCGTGCTTTTATTGTACTATTCAATTACCAGTGTAATATTGTACCTCTTTCAAAAATCTTCCACGAAATGAATCTCGAAATAAGAAACCTAACGACCGAGGTACTTTTTGACAAATGGGCCAAACTCAAGCGGGTTAACTACGAATATTCAACCGGGGATGGGAAATGGCAAACACAAACAAGGGAAGTTTACGACAGGGGGAATGGCGCTGTAATATTATTGTACAACAGGAACCAACGTACCATAATACTTACTAAACAGTTCAGGCTTCCGACCTACTTAAATGGAAATAAAACCGGAATGCTTATAGAGGCTTGTGCCGGCCTGCTGGATGATGAATCGCCCGAAGATGGCATAAAAAGAGAGACCGAGGAGGAAACCGGCTATAAGATCGGCAAGCTTAAAAAAGTGTTTGAATCTTATATGTCACCCGGATCTGTAACGGAAATTTTATATTTTTTTATTGCGGAATATTCCAGTGACATGAAAGTAAACGATGGCGGTGGTATGGAGCATGAGCATGAAAATATTGAAGTGATGGAAATGAAATTCACAGATGCAACAGACATGGTGGAAAACGGTGAAATCAAAGATGCTAAAACAATTATGCTGCTTCAATATTTACAATTACAAAATATTCTGTGATCGTTGAATAAAATAGCAGAGAACACATAAACTCTTTAAATAATTCACCTTGACAACTGCCGAAAAAATTCCAGCCAGTTCCAATCGTTTGGTATCACTCGATTTTATGCGGGGCCTTATTATGGTATTGCTTGCGCTTGAGAGTACTGGCCTTTATGAGCATCTTGAAAAGGCATCGGGTAATTCCGTTTTTAAATCCTTCATGGAGGAATTTTTTCATCATCCCTGGAACGGCCTGCACTTTTGGGATCTTATTCAACCGGGCTTTATGTTTATTGCAGGTACTGCCATGGCATTGTCATTAGAAAAGCAACGCCAAAAAGGTGTTACCTGGAACCAGTCTTTTAAAAAGGTATTGAAGAGAAGCTTGTTACTTTTTTTCTGGGGCGTGCTGGACTATGCTGTAAGAGGCGATCATTTATCATTTGAATTGTGGGATGTACTCACCCAGTTGTCTTTTACAACCCTGGTGACATTCCTGGTTTTCAGGTGGAATTATGTTTCACAGATTATAACCTGCGTATGCTTATTGCTCCTTACTGAGGCTTTATACAGGTTTACAAATATTCCCGGTTTCAACCAGCCATTTGTTGACCAACACAATTTTGGAAATTACGTGGATCTTATTCTTATGAATAAAATAAACTCCGGCGGATGGGTTGCCATTAACTGCATCCCAACAGCAGTGCATACCATTGCCGGTGCCATGGCAGGAAAAATATTATTGCAAACACGAAAGGTAAAATGGTTGTTCATTTGGGGAGCCATTACTTTGTGTGCGGGCTTCCTTTTGGATTTCGCTCACATCACACCAATCATTAAAAGAATTGCTACCAGTTCTTTCACCCTTGCCTCTTTAGGCTGGTGCTTATTAGCATTGGCAGTTATATACTGGTGGATTGATATAAAAGATCACAAAAAACGTCTTTCTTTTTTTACCATCGTGGGCATGAACTCTTTGTTCATTTATTTATTTTTTGAAATTGTCGCCAGCCGGTGGTTCAATGAGTATATGGGCGTAATCTCCAACAACCTGATGGGTTATATAGGCACACCTGAAATGCTTAAACTAATAATTACGTCGCTTGTCATTTTTGCGATTGAATGGTATATGTGCTATTTCCTTTATAAGAAGAAGGTGTTTTTTAAATTGTAGAATAAGACCACCATTAATTTTTATGATCTCTCCTTTTCGGTGCATAAATGCTGCTAAAAGAGTATATGGATTTATATTTTGCCGAGAACCTAAAATAATATTCGAGAAACTTTCTGAAAGGAACCAGGAAAAGGAACAGCGAAGGGATAACAAGAGATAATAGTATTAATTTCTTTTCCTTCATTAACGTGCATTTCGTTCTCAAAAAAATAAATCTTTCACTGTCAATATCTGCACAAGCAAAATCATAAACACGCAAGATAAAAATTCGTCTTCACTCAATTGATTTTTCCAACATCATAAACTCAAGCGGTTTCAAATGTTTACCTGTAACACCATCTTCTTTGAAAGGAATTCTTTTACCGTTGTCGGCATAACCATGCCTCTCGTACCAACTGATTAACTCAGTGCGCAGGCTGATAACTGACATATAAATAGATGTACATTCTTTATACGCAGCATATTCTTCCGCCGCCTTTAATAATTGTTTACCTATACCCGCTCCCTGCAACCGCGGCACTACGCTAAACATTCCAAGGTATATCTTTTGCCCATGCTGCTGAAGGTTTACACAACCCACAATTTGATTTTCATCGTTATTGTATTTTAGAAATACGCTGCCGGCTAATGTCATTACTCCACGAAGCGTTGCATCATCCACACGGGTATCTCCGGCAATCAGTTCCGCTTCAGTTGTCCAGCCCTGTTTGGAAGCATCACCACGATAGGAAGTATTCAAAAGATTCCTGATAGCAATGCCATCCATTTCTGCAGCAAACGAAATATGTGTGTTTTGGAAAGAATACATTTTAGATTAAAAATATTGAAAAAAACTATTCAAAGATTGTTCATTAACTCCTGAGAGATAACCTTTAAAAGGTGATATATCGTTGCAGTCAATCCAGGGTGAAAACGCTCTTAAAAAACAGGTGAATTCACTCTTTAATTCTTTTTACAATGTGGGTATTTTTGTATCATTAAACGAAAGTCATCTGCCGCTATAAATACGAATGCTTTATTTCATTCTTTCCATCTAAACAACAAAACCGCCGCCAGGTTTAATTGTTTGCAATCGAAAAATTCCGCTATACAAAACAGTAGGTTATAAAACCGTTTGGCCTGCCAGGCTGCAACAAATTCAGCCCGGAGAAGCCCATTCTTTTTTCACTACAAAACAATTACCCAATTATATGGAAATTTCTTACATAAAATAAACCCCCGATAAGCCGAAAAGGGAAAATAGAGTAGGCATAACATTTATAAAACAATTTTATGGCAAAGATTCAGAAACCAAAATGGACAAGTGCACAAATTAAAAAGCATACAGCTAAAATTTTGGAAGTAGTTGAGCAAAGCAAAAAAAGTAATAAGCAGGAAAATTTTACTGGAATTACCAGGGAAGAAATTGAAAATAAATTTAAGCGTGTCAATTCTCCCATGATTGTTTCGCAAGGTTGGAATAGTACCACACCCGGCGGAACAATAAATTATAGCCTTGGAATTTACAACCCTGACCCAACACTATCCATTTGGCTTTTCGCCCATGTGTGGGTGGGATCAGGCAATGTAGATCCTGTCACCGGCACTTTCCTGTTAAATGCAGATACCCGTTTCCCAAGACTTACCGAGCCTTCTTTTAGCGGGCTTAGTTTGGCACCCGGAGCTTCAGCAACATTAAATTTTTCATTGAAAGTTCCATCGGGTATTGAAAAAACGAATTACATAGCAAACAGTTGCCTTATGAAATTTAACTGGCACGATATAGGAACTTATCTTGATCGCGGCGTGTTTGTATTTGCGGTAAGCTAAGAGACAAAGCATTTTGGAGCAAGCCGAAAATCCAATCAAAGAGTAGGCGAGTAAAATAATTTACAATGGCAAGCGTAACAAGCTACAGTATTTTAGTGTATGGTGGCCCGGATGGGTACCAAACCAATCGTTCACAAATTCAACTCACGAATGGCAATACCGTTGTTGCATGGCTTAGATTCAACGATCCGGGAATGACTTTCGAAAATGATTATATGTCTAACAACATTATCCGCATGCATCTTCCCAGCACTATGTTTCAAAGTGTTCTTGATATTTTGAGGAATGAAAGCCCTTTGAATATTTATTTCGCACAAGGCCGCGGATTTTTTGGAACAAGCACAGAGCCTGTTGGTGAAGG
>JBBSBD010000284.1:0-7673 GCA_038251675.1 Chitinophagales bacterium
CATAGTTTTTTGCTCCTTTAGGATAATAAATATCCAGCAGGCATTGTGATGCGATGTAAGGGTCTGTTTTATTAATAGCATCTGTGTAATAAGGAATATTTTTTTCTACCACATATTGCTGCTGTGCTTGTGCAGATAACGCAACCGACAGGAAAAAAATCAGCATCCATTTTTTCATAAGAAAATTATTTTAAAAAAAAATAAGCTCTACAATATCACTTTTTTTAAAAAAAAATTAAAAAGTTTTTAAAAATAGACCTCTCGTTTCTCTTTTCACAACTACAAAACTCATCTATGCATTTCAAAATCTTTATAGTGAACCTGCAAAAAAAGAAAGCTACCTGAGTGGATCATACAGGTAAGTTTCGCAACAACCCACATTTACTCATCATCCTTAAAAATTTTATTTGCATGTATCACGGCGCTATTGATTCGTTGCTTTATTTGTTTCAACGGTAGTGGCCTGCGCAATACCGGTGGGCTAATAGCTTCATCAATATCATCAAAATAATTTATCGCTTTCAGCGCAATTAAGGGGTTTGTGTTTGGATATTTTTTTTCAAAAAAACCAAGCATAGTTGCTACCGAAAAATGCTCCAACAAAAAATAGACGTCTATAAAATCTTTCAGTCGCTGCCTGCTGTTTATGATTGCATTTAATTTCATCGCAGCGATATCTTCCTTCGAAAGAAAGGTAACACCCTCTTCGGTAAGGGGAGGATTTATATATGGATATGGATGCCTGATGAAATCAACTTTGATATTATTTATAAATAACAACAAAGTATTACTCCCTTCATAGTCCACGCGGGTTGTGAACTTAGTTGCAAGAAAAGAAGCCAGGTTCCTTGCGCTCAAGTCATTTTGAGAAAACAGGTCGATATCTATCGAATTACGGTGGCCTATCTGCAGCGCCAATGCAGTACCGCCTACGAGGTGAAAACTTTCTAATTCAGCAAGTGCCTGCAATTTTTGTATGAGCAAAAAAGTTTCTGGTGATATTACTTCAGGTTCCTTATGCAGCATGTAGAAGATCTGATTTTAAAAAAAGCCTTGCAAAATCTTTGTCCCTAACATCTAATTGCCTGGACCATTCAACTGTTTCAAGAATTTTTTCCGGACCATAAAATTTATAAACTTCTTTCCACTCATTTATCCATCCTCTCTGTACTACCCGCTCGATTACAATTTTATAAGAGCGATCCCATTGGAAGGTTTCCAAATCGTATTCCCATAATAATCCGGGGCGTATATCAGGCTTTGATTGCATAGTAATTAAGACAGATAAAGTTAGTGAAAATATGCTCCTGTTTCTCGCCGAAAGCTGGTGTTTTGGCGTCGGCTTGAATAGGGTATCAGAAATATTGTCTACATCTGCTTTATCATAAATGGAAACAAGATTCACTGTAATTTCTTCGGTGGAAATAGCTTCACCGCATCCAACTATAGAGATTTAACTGACATCACGCAGATCCAAATTATAATTCTCTAATCATGATGTTCCGGAAATAAATAGGAGCTCCAGCATGTTTACCCTGGAAACCAATATAGCCTTTGAGGGGGAGCGAAGCTAATGGATTACTAAGCCATGAAGGTACATCGCTGCCATCGGGATTTTTTATTGCGGATGTATAACGACTCATGTCAAACGTGTTGACCAATGCTCCATTGAGCACTATCCAGATCATTTTTCCTTTGCAGGTAATGGTAAAATGATTCCACTCACCGGCCTTCTTTACGGTTCTTTTGGTGGCGGCCTGGTGGCCAAACACTGCAGCGCACTGCCACGTAGGATCCACCACGCTCCATTTTGTTGAGTAATCATCTGCTATTTGTATTTCTACAGAATGTGGTATCCAGTTTTTAATATCACTGGCGTGTACTATTACACCGCTGTTTGTGCTGTCAGCATTTTTAAACTCGAGGTCGAGAGAAAAATCATTGTACGTTTTATCGCTCCACAATGATTCATCTTTTGAAGCGGTAATCACACCATCCTCTACAGTCCACACACCCGGTTCTGCTATTGAATTGGAGAGATCAGTTTTAAACAAGGACTTCCAGCCTTTTAAAGATGTATTAGGGTGGGTAGTAAAATCTGTTTGGGCAAAAGTATTTTTAGCAGCAATCGTATTCAACAGAACCATCGCAAGGATTATCTTTTTCATATAAATAATTTGAGATTTAAAGATAAGATGATATCATAAATAAGACTACCACTATGCGACTGCATTCAAATTCATTCTGCTTAAAGCAACATAGCGACATGCACCCTTATTGGCGGTCTGACCTTTGGTGCCGACCTGAACCAGCCGTCAGTAACGCAGGTCGGTCGGCAGTGATTCATTAAAAGGTGGCGCTTAATCTTTTGGTGGTATAATAATTGGGGTAGTGTAAGTGAACTTTTATGAAAAATATTTTAATTTTTGCCACGATTGCAAGTATCGCTCTTGTTGTTGCCTTCTACCTCGTGGTTGATGATGGAAAAAAAAGACTTCATGTAACTGATGACAGCACTGATTAAACAATTCAGGCAATAGCAACGCTCACTAAAACATAAACTATGCAAAAACAAAAGATTGATTCAATAAATAATAAAATTATTGTTGATAACCTGGCAGATTTGTTAGAGGCGGGAAATGCGCATGCTACCCTTGATGAAGCATTAAAAGATATACCTTTTTCATTGCTATGTGAAACGCCACAAGGCGTCCCTTATAGTATATGGCAGCTTGCTGAGCATATCCGTATCGCTCAATGGGACATACTTGAGTTTTCAAAAGACCCGGGGCATGTGTCGCCGAAATGGCCTGATGCATATTGGCCTAAAGAAACAAAGCCGGCGTCGGAGGGCGTATGGAAAAAATGTGTTGAGGCCATTAAAGCAGACAGGGAGGAATTTATTTTTCTTATTAAAAATGCAGGAGATGATTTATATAAACCATTTAAACATGGGGACGGGCAAAGCCTCCTCAAAGAAGCCCTGGTGCTCGCAGACCATAACAGTTACCACACGGGGGAAATAATTGTTATAAGAAGATTGTTGCATACATGGCAGTAACCCACCCGGGATTATTTTCATCCATGTAACGACAGCCTCTTGAAAATTTTAGTACTGTGAGTTTACTAAATTTTTAAAAACTTATTCCATCTGTGACTAATTTATAAACTACACTCAAAGTTATTCTGATGATTCTCCAGGATTGTACATCGATTTTCCAAAAACCGCTTTCTAAAAAATTTCATTAAGAAATACAACATTCCAATTTTTGAATTTGTAAATTTGAGTAACCTCTCAGGGAAATTTCACCGCTACTTAGAGATTTTATACCAGCTTTTAGATTACAAATATTTTTCATTCCGGCTCATGGATTAACATCGCTTATTTTAGTGTTCGGCATATAAAAAGAATGATCATGAAATCAGTTTATAAAATAGCCAGCGGTTTTATTTTATTGGTAGTACTTGCTGCTTCTGCAACAGCTCAAGTAAAGGATGATCCAAATCACAACAATTCGAAGCCCAAAGATACTTCTGCACCCAAGCGGCCGGACTATGTAAAGGTCGATACGACGAGGCCTGTACCTGTTGAAACAAAGACTTTGGTAAGGTCGGTGTTAAAGCTCAAAAATATCTTAGTGAGCGAAGATGCATTAGCCATTTGCCGGATTCTAAATCCGGATATTTATCAAAACGATAGCACATTGAGTGATCATACGATCATTTTACCAAACCTTCCCGATCCTCCTTCAGAAATTCGAAAGGCAGTAAAAGATGATTTCAAAAAAGAATTAAAGCCAGATGCGGGGGTAAACAATCAATACAGCTCCTCTGCGCTAAAATTTGATACGCTTGCCAATGTTTTTACCGGTGTAGAATTTACTATACCGGAAGAGGATACCGGCAACCTCTATCCCAGGATAAAAAAGTTTTTGCCGGGGTTGGCAAATCTTGCAAAGCAGGCCGCGAAAAAAACAAAGAAAACCAGCCAACAAACTGTTGCCACACTTATAAAGGAAGTAGATGCACTGAACCAAATTTTGCAACAAATCACTGCAACAAATCAATTGGCAGAAAATGATCTGCCAAAGATATATTCGCTAATGACCGATATCAATATACTTGTCTATATGATCAACGATAAGAAATTAGATATTGGGCCGAGCCTTGGAAAGAGCATAAACCCCGTCAAAAACATTTACCTAGCGGCATCGTATTCAATACCTGCAGAGGAATATGCCACTACCTCCGGAGATGATGACCCGCGAAAATTCAACATCTATGTTTTTAGAAAAAGCATATTGGAAACTACCGGCGACAGGAACCCGGAGATGGACATGTACACTATTTCGTATGTAATACCTGCCTTTGAAAATGATTCTGCCCAATGGTGGACTATTCCAAAAATGGCTTCAACCACAAGTAAGAGTTTCCCGCCTGCGAGGTTTAAATTTTCTATTAAGGACAACCGCACAGGTGCAACTTACGAGGCTATTACCGATCTCTTTAATGCAGCAAAAGATCCGGATGACAAATGGACATTGATGGATCTTTTCGATCCTCATCCCGTTTACAGGTTAATGTTTTTGATACCATAATTTAAATGAAACATACATTGTATTTATGGCAACGAATATTTTTATTAGCTACAGAAAAGATGACAGCAAATGGAATACACAAATTCTATATGACCGGCTTGCACAATTTTTTCCTTCTAAATTTCTATTCAAGGATTTCAATACCATCAAAGCGGGTGAAAATTACCGCGATTCCATTAATAAGGCATTGAACAATTGCAATGTGCTTCTTGTGGTGATAGGGAAAAGCTGGCTGAACATAACGGATACAGATGGCCGAAGACGGCTGGAAGATCCTGATGACCTTGTAAGAATTGAAATAGCCACTGCTTTAAAAAGAAACATACGTGTAATTCCTGTTTTGTTTGATAATGTGTCTGTGCCTGCACAATCCGAACTTCCGGATGACCTTCGCCCATTAAACCTGCGCCAATGCATTTCTGTTTCCGAAACAAATTTTGAATATGACATCCGGCACCTGGCAGAGGCGATAAAAAATAAAGAAATAGAAAATAAAAAAAAGTCTCCTCTCTCTTCCCTGCTCCGTTACAGGATCGTCGTTCCCTCTATTAGCTTTGTGATAGTTGGATGGTTAGTAAATAAATTTACCGGGGCAAGATCGTTCCAACTAGAATATTTTTTTCTGCTACTCCTTACTCCGGTTATCATCTCATTGATCGTTTCCACCTTTTTAAAAACCAGGCTCAGCAGTACATTGCGTTTAAAATTTCAGCGTATTGCGATCATATCAATTGCATGCTTTTTTATAAGTATAGCGATCTATATTTATTATTATCAAAATCATACTTATGTGTATAAAGGTTTTGGCGATGAAAATATTACTTATGTAAAAGGAAGCGAGTACACACCATTGGGAGATTCGCTGAGGCTCGCACACCATCCCATGAAGGACGCAGACATACTTAAAAAATTCCTCGGAGGGCCGGGGGAAAGTGCAAACTTGTGGACAGAATCTTCAATCAACTCCGCAAGGTTTTCCCTTCTGTTATTGTTTGGATTTGTTGTGATTTTTGCTTCGGCGGGAGTTGCGATACTTCTGGGTCTTTTGTACCTTAAAACCGCCCAAAATTTGTGACGCCACGGGCCACGTCAGCCCTATCATCACTCTTTTCAGTAAAGCAAACAGTAATGCCGATTATTCTTCAGGCAAATTTTACTCTGTTCGCAAAGACTCAACCGGGTTTGCCATTGCCGCTTTAATCGTTTTGAAACATAGCGTAAATAATGCGATAATTATCATGATTGAAATGCCAAGGATAAAAATCCACCAGCTTATTTCTGTACGATAAGCAAAATTCTCCAACCATTTATTCATTCCAAACCAGGCGAGGGGCGCGGCAATTATAAAAGCAATTAAAATGAGCAACAAAAATTCTTTTGAGATTATTTGTACAATCTGAGCAACAGTTGCCCCCAACACTTTCCTTACACCAATCTCTTTTGTACGCCGGTTAGTTGTATAAATAACAAGGCCCAGCAAGCCCAGGCAACTTATAAAAACAGCAAGCCCTGTTGCCCACATCAACAGGCTTGAAATATGTTTTTCCTGGTCGTAATATTTTGCAATGTCTTCATCTAAAAATTTATAGTCGAAATCATCCTCAGGAAATATTTGCTTCCATGCTTTTTCAATAGAAGCAATGGAAGATTTCCATAAAGTACCTTTCGAATTCTGCGGCTGCAGTTCAATACTAATTGTTCGGGAACGATCGTTGCCATTGCCTATAACCAGTGGCTTTACAGGTTCGCGTAATGAATGCTGGTTGAAATCTGCCACAACACCCTTAATGATGACGGGAGTGTTATTATTCCAATAAAGATATTTACCAACTGCATCCTGCAATTTTTGAAAGCCAAGAGCATGCGCATAGTTTTCATTAATAAGAAACTGGTTTGTGGTATCACTTTGGGTAATGTTCTCACCGGCAAGCAGCTTGATCTTGTATAGTTTTATGTAATTAGTATCAGTAGTTTTTATATGCACATCAATCTCCACTTCCTTCTTTCCGTCTTTGTATTTAATTGTACTGCTCCATGTACTATTGGAGGACGGTGGATTGTTACTGAGGCTTATCATTGAAATACCCGGTATGGCCCGAAGCTTATCCATAAAAACATACTTATGGCTTTTTACGGTATCGTAATAATTAGTGTTCAAGTAAACTATTGCATCTTTTTTAAAGCCCATATCCTTGTTTAACGAATAAGTGATTTGCTTGCTCACAAGAATCGTTGCCATTATAAAAACCTGTGCGATTACAAACTGCGAAATGGTTAAGGATTTTCGCAGCCATGCATGACGTGTCTTTCCTGTGTTGGTAAATGCCTGGTTCTTTAAAACCAATACGGGCTTATAACCTGAAAGTATTAATGCGGGATAAAATCCGGATAGCACAGTAACGATTATCGCAAGTGCCATCAAAAAAATCAGCACACCGGACTGTTGTGTTATGTTGAAATGCAAACCCTCAGGAATAAAACCTGAAAATGCTTTTAAAATTAAAGGCGTCAAAAGAATGGAAAGTATAGTCGCTACAAACGTGAGTAAAAAAGTTTCGCTCAGAAACTGAATGATCAATTGCTTTTTGGAACTGCCTAAAGTTTTACGAATACCTATCTCCTTTGCTCTTTGCGAAGCATGCGCCGTAGTGAGATTAATAAAATTGATACAACCGAGTAAAAGCAGGAAGGCTGCAACCGCGAGCAGGCTGTAAAGTGTAGGTTTATTAGCAAGGGGTAAATCGTAGCCTCCATAGTTTGAATTAAAATGAATATCGTTTAATGGCTGAAGTTTAAATTCTGATTTACCATGATCGTCGGGATCAGGAGTGTGATATTTGTCATATAATCCATACATCCCCTTTTCAATATTTGCCGGCTGTGTGCCGGGTGAAAGTTTAACCAAAAGTTGGGAAGCCGAATTGGTATTATCCCACTGTGTCCAGTCTTCAGGCTTAAGACTGGTATTTTCTAATGTAGCTCTTGATATAAAAGTCGTAAATGCAAAATCTGTATTTTCTGTAATGTTCTTTACAATGCCGGTGACGGTAGTACGCACCGAATCATTGAAGTAGA
>JBBSBD010000285.1:0-7666 GCA_038251675.1 Chitinophagales bacterium
AACGAATGAGCATTTAAGTATTTACATTACAATCTTATAATCCCCGGTGGCAAAAATTCATCATGGTGGATATGATACCTTTTTAAAAAAAGCAATTTTTAATTCAAAAATAAAATAACACATGAAGTACAATTTATTAGGAAATACCGGTCTTAAAGTTTCGGAGCTTTGCCTTGGTACGATGACCTTTGGCGGCAAGGGGCGGTTCAAACCCATAGGCAGCCTGCAACAGGATGATGTAGATGCGCTGGTAAAAAGATCTGTTGATGCAGGCATTAATTTTATTGACACAGCTAATGTTTATTCTGAAGGATGGAGCGAAGAGCTAACCGGGCAGTCTATTCATAACCTCGGCCTCGATCGTGACAGCCTCGTACTCGCGACCAAGGTGCGTGGCAAAATGGGTGAAGGCCCCAACGACAGCGGTCTTACCCGCAAGCATATTATTCAGCAGGTGGAGGCAAGCCTTAAGCGGCTGAGGACTGATTATATTGATCTTTACCAGGTTCATAGCTACGACCCTCTTACGCCTTTTGAGGAAACATTGCGGGCATTGGATGATCTCATAAAATCCGGTAAGGTGCGCTACATTGGCGCCAGCAATATGGCTGCATGGCAATTGATGAAGGCGCTTGACTATAGCACCCACAATCGCGTAGCGAAATTCGTTTCATTGCAGGCTTATTATACCATCGCAGGAAGAGATCTGGAGCGTGAAATAATTCCTTTGCTCAACGATCAAAAAGTTGGATTGATGGTATGGTCTCCTCTGGCAGGCGGATTATTAAGTGGCAAATACAATCGCAATGAAGAAAACAAAGAAGGCGGCAGAAGAGCCAATTTTGATTTTCCCCCTATTAATAAAGACCGTGCCTTCGATATCGTAGATATACTGCAACCAATGGCGGAAGCAAAGGACGCAAGTGTTGCTCAACTCGCATTGGCATGGCTGCTGAAGCAACCTGCGGTAACGACCGTTATCATTGGCGCCAATAAAATGGAGCAGCTCGATGATAATCTTAAATCAATAGATGTGAATTTCAGTGAGGAAGAATTACGGAAAATTGCCGAAGTAAGTAAACTCCCCGCGGAATACCCCGGATGGATGCTTGAGTTTACCGGCGCAGACAGGCAGAAATAATTTCTACAAATAAAAACCATTACCTGCAAAGAATGGCTGACAATCATCAGTTCATTCTTTGCAGGCTTTTTTATGTTGAAAAAAATCGAAGAAATAATTGCTATGATATTTTTTGTAACAGGTATGAAGCTCCGGATAAAATAATCAGCCCCAAATTTTCATTGTAGCTCTCCTGTATAATTTTAATAACTTCAATGCCTCAACTTGAAACTATGTCTCCTTACAACATTCACAGGCGCACATTTCTTAAAGGGGCAGGCGCCTCCCTTGCACTTGCAGCTTTAGATCCTTCAGGCGTACCAGGGCTTTTTGATCCGGGTAAAACGTATCGCGTGGGATTAATAGGTACTGGCTGGTATGGCAAAAGCGATCTCTTCCGGCTGATACAAGTATCGCCCGTAGAAGTAATAGCGCTCTGCGATGTGGATCAGCACAAGCTAAACGAAGCAGCCGATATGGTGAGCAAGAGACAGAAGTCCGGGAAGAGGCCCACCCTTTACAATGACCATAAGAAGATGCTTGCAGAGAACAAACTTGATATTGTACTTATAGGTACGCCGGATCACTGGCATGCGCTGCAAATGATTGACGCGGTAAAGGCGGGTGCGAATGTATACGTGCAAAAGCCTATAAGCGTCGACGTTATAGAGGGGGAATCTATGGTAGCTGCCGCCCGCAAATATAATAAAGTGGTACAGGTGGGCACACAGCGCAAGAGCACGCCGCATTTAATTGATGCCAAAAAAAATATAGTGGACGCTGGCCTGTTGGGGAAAGTATCGCACGTGGAAATGTGTTGCTATTACCACATGCGCAATAACGGAAATCCACCTGTAGAGCCGGTTCCCGATTTTTTTGATTACGTCCGCTGGACGGGGCCTGCTCCCCTCCGGCCTTATGATGGATTACCCCACGTACGCTGGTGGCGCACCTTTACGGAGTATGGCAACGGTATCATGGGCGACATGTGCATACACATGTTCGACACCGTACGCTGGATGCTTGGCCTCGGCTGGCCCAAACGTATAAGCTCCGTCGGCGGCATCTATGTAGATAAGGAAGGCAAGTCAAATATACCGGATACGCAAAATGCGCGATTTGAATACGATGAACTCAATTGTATATGGCAGCACAGGAGTTGGGGCACACCTGCCGACCCCGACTACCCGTGGGCATTTTTCCTGTATGGCGATAAAGGCACTTTAAAAGCCAGCACCATGCAATACGATTTTATACCACAGGGAGAAGGCAAGGCAATACATAAAGATGTGGTGTATGAAAAAGAAAAATATCCTGAAGACCTTACCGAGCCGGCTATAGAACTGAATGCAGCGCCTGCAACCCGCGGTCACATGCTCAATTTTTTAAATGCCATCGAAAACAATACGCTGCCTGTTGCCGACATTGAGCAAGGCCACATCTCTACTGCCAGTTGTATTATTGCGAATCTCTCCATGAAGGTGGGGAGGCCGCTGGTGTATGATCCCAAAACGAGGCAGATAAAAAATGATGCCGAAGCGAATGCTTTATTGCAACGTGCTTACAGAGGGCCTTGGGTGCATCCGCAAATAGAAAGTGTGTGAGGAAACTGGCTGATTATTATAAAAGGTTCGTTGAAGAAAAGATAGCTGTGCATTACTATTTTTATTTCTTATAACTCCGGAACTATTTGCAATTTTAAAAAGAATGATTTTTACCATACCATTTGAACCGATAATCTGTGGCCTGTTGCTTACCGGCGGTTAGTGATAGAAAATTTTCTTAGGCGCATCTGCTTGTTCCGGATGTTAAGAGAAACAATTCGAGGCAAGTATTGACATGCCCGAAAATGGAACGAGGCTATAGCAGATGAATGGTGTAGATACTTACAAGATTTTTTCATGAAAAAAATAAAGACGTGAAACCAAAAATTATTTTGAAGTTATCGATATTAATAATGCTGGCGATTCAAGTATCGTGCAACAAAAAAAAAGAGCCACCTGTAAAACAGGAGCCACCCGTAATCCTTGGAAGTATGATAGAGTGCCATCGTACTACAACCTGGGATTCATTGGCAATTCACGTAAAACTAATTGGTAAATGGGACTGGGAATATATTGGATGTTACTCGAAGCCGGAGGGTGGCAATTATAAAGATTTTAAAGGCCTGCTAGTTGAATTTAAGTCCGACAATACTTTGGAAGTAAAAGAAAATGGGCAAACCACTCAAACGTCAACGTGGGAAATAGTGGATTTAAATGACGGCTATTTTGCACTTAAGGTAAAGCCGATTGTGTTACAAATACCCGGGCGAATCCTCTTTTGCGATGAGCGGGTCTTATTTAGTGATAGTTTCACAGATGGATGCAATAATTATTTCACGAGAAAGAACTAAAGATATTTTTTCTGATAGAATTACAATTTTAATTACCTGCCAGTGAAGCAACAATGCAAATCGCATTTTAATTCAGATTTTTACAGCTATATATGATGTTGTTGTTTTATTGATATTGTGACCCGAATAGCTGCTTAGTTCATTTGATAAATTTGTCCTCTCAAAGACCACCCGACGGTGGTCCGTTTTTTTGTGTGTGGCTAAAGCATTCGCTAAGCCAATCCATTTGGGTGTATTGCCGCGATTGGTTAGTTTTAAGTTGTGGTAATAAACGAGTTGGCTGTAAATGGGCAGATACCCTCAAATTTAACATTCTAAAATTTATTAGCGACAAATGCCAATTGCTAAACCTTTCCATAGAATTTATAGAGAACTCGTAAAGTCTAATAATTCTGGTTACAGCAGTTGGGCTTTTATCGTTGACAAAGAATATGCAAAAACACCTCAGCATTTCACCAGAGGCTTTTTAATTTTACAAGAAGACATAAAAAATCTTTTCGAATATATCGAACCTGCAGACATTAACTTAAAGACATGCTCTTATAGAATTCACGAGTTATTGATGCGGACTTGTATTGAAGTAGAGGCGAATTTTAAAGCCATATTAAGAGAAAATATTTATACACCAACTTTTCGAAGTGGCCCTAAAGCAGGACAATTGAGAACCGAAGACTTTTGGAATATTAATGACTACTTAAAAACCAACAAGACACATCATTTAGACAACTATTTTGTTGAGTTCCCATTCTGGCGAGGAATTAAAAATAGATACCAACCATTCTATGACTGGCAATCGGCTTCTTCTTTATCTTGGTATCAAGCATATAACGAAACCAAACATGACAAGAACGACAAATTTGAATTAGCCAACTTTGAAAACCTAATTACAGCATTTGCAGGGTTATTCGTTTTGCTTTCTGCTCAATTTAATTGCGAGAGCTTTCAGCCTGGCAGTAGTTTGTTGTCTATTGGCGGTGACAGCTATTTTGATGGAAAATTTGGAATTGGCGAATACTTAAAAATTGAGTTTCCTACAAACTGGACAGACGAAGAAAAGTATGACTTTGACTGGAGTGTGGTAAGAAATGAAACAATACGATTTCAAAAGTTCGACTATAACAATATATAAACTTTATAAACAAAACTGAACAACTACAACCATTCGAGTAAGCAGGGGGATTTCACCTCCTGGTCCTCACAGAACCGTATCCCTCTATACTTCGCTATCCCGACCAGCGGTGAAGCTTTCGATTCATACGGATCTACAAGATGAGTTGGCAATTTGCACGAATGAATGGTGTCAGCATTAACTACCAGTAGAGAAAGAGCACGTTGACCGCCTGGTGGAGTCTTTAGCCTTCATTAAATCTTTCAAACGACTGCCAGTATTTGTCTTTACGAATATTGTAATCCATTTCCAGTTTTCCGAAATAGTCTTTCTGAACCTGGTAAAGAACCTTTGAGGGGTGGCGAAAATCCCGGCAGGCAAAATATATTTCTCTTTTATTTTTTGAAGTTTACCTGCCGATGTTGAGATAGCCATCAATGTCTTTTAATTCCTCCATTATATCGTCCTCTATATTTGTTAGAAGTTGGGAAGTATCTTCATCCGGCATGCCGTTATTATTCCGGCCGTCGTATTTAATGGTAACGGTGGCAATCCAGGGATGAGAAGCTTTGCTGTCCCAGCGTAATAGATCACTATTGACTGAAGCAATTAAGTAACTACCATCTTCAAGTTCGGCCTCGAGTAAAGTATAATTATCATTTTCCGTATCGTGCCTGAGGCCGTCATATTTTTCGATAAACTCTTTTTGCCGCCAGGCCAGGAAACTTTTAAGTTTATCAATAGAAACAAGTTCTTGTTGTGAATCCTGCTTTCCAATTATCTCAAGCACATCAACGTTTGTTACAAAATCAAGTTCGCCCAGGTAGTTATCTAAAAAGATATAAATGCCTGTTGTAATATTCTGCCTGTTTTCTTCGGTAAGATCATTATGAAAAATGGTAATGTCTATTTCATCAGGACAGCCTGGCAATTCGTTTGAGTAAAAACTAAGGTTCTCACTATTAAACTTATAGCCGAACATTTCGATGCCTACATCCTCTATTTCAAAAGAAGGTTTAAGGGCGGTGAATTTCCAATGATCAATTTTAGGAGCAGCATCTATGAGATCTTCAACAAAGGCACTAGTCTTTGTATTTCCGTCGGCTGTCAACACTAGTTCCGCGGTATCATCATCGTACATGCCCGTGAGGTAAAAAATGCCTTCTTTAAGTTCATCAAGCATTGGAGCTATTTTATCAAAAAATCCTTTTTCGATATTCTTATGTTGTTTTACCAAAGAGAAAAAGGCTTGCTCGTTTATTTGAAACCAATTCCAAAAGTCGTTGTAAGAATTAACGGGCCTGTTTTTTTTACTAAAAATATTTTTTAGGAAACTCATTGGTCAATTTGTTAGGCTTCTTAATGTCATTGCTTCTCCCAGGGTTTGCAACCTTAGGAAATTTTTAAAATGCTAATGTATATTAATCCATATTTAATGCTGCTATTTCTCTACTTTAGTCCTTATCTTTTTCACGGTTGAATACACTCCGTAAACTACAAGCACCGCTATAAATATATAAACCCACACAGGAATATTTTTGCCCACAATTATCAAATACAGGTAAGCAGATACAAAAAATAAACCCGTAAGAAACAAGGACAAAACAAATGATTTTTTTTGGCGCATATTTTTAATCGTCCATCCAAGGCAAAGAAAGAAGAAAGGGATGGCGCCAACATAGATTGCGCCAAATAGGTATGGGTTCACGTTATACTTAGTGCCCAGCCCAAGAAACCATGTTTTAATTGTTTCCCATAATTCCATCAGCGCAAAAATTTTACATACTGCCTGCCATGCTGCTCTTAAAGCTATCGTTATTTTTTCAATAGCTTAAACGCATTGTTCCAACTCCCGCCGGAGAGGCCGGGAATGCACCACAACATACACAATGGTTCAATGGCCCTTGCTGCTTCCACTGCACCCATATCTTCGGTTTCAAATCCAAAGGCAGTTACAATATCTGATACTTCTTTTTTTGCATCTGCATTATTTCCGCAGATAAACATAGATGGTTTTATTCCATCAAAATCTGGCTTATACATCAATGCAGATCCTATGCTGTTGAAGGCTTTTACAAAATGCACATCCGGGTAATCTTTCTGCAATTTTTCCATTAAAGAATAATTGATGTCTGTAGAAAATTTTAATACACCATTTACAGGCGCCGCATTAGCAATAGGGTTTGACGTATCAATAACAGTCTTGCCCTTAAGCGCATCAGCGCCTGCCTCTTTTAGAACGGTTTCTGCAGCGTCCCCTTTAATTGCCAGCACTACAACATCGCCAAATGTTGCAGCCTCTTTAAAAGATCCAACGGTGGCTTTATTTCCATTTTCTTTATTCCATTTATCCAATTTTGCAGGATGGCCGGTACCTAATTTCACCGTGTCACCGTTTTTAATAAACCCGGTGGCCAGCGCCTGGGCAACTACACCGGAGCCAAGAATTCCAATCTTTTTCATGATTATCTTTTTTAGTTATTAGAATTATTTTTTCTTTATTACAAATGTATTACTACAATCTCCATTCCGGTTTTCATGTAAAATATATTTTAAAAAAAGTGTGTTTTTCCCTGAACAATTTTTATTGGTAATAGCAGAAACCGGAAACTATTGTTGCTATGCAAATAATACAACCTCCCAAAGATTTTATTTATCGAAATATTACCTGGCCGCGGCCATCAAACATTTTTATAATTGTACCTACTTTTATTGCTTTCACAGTTTTACCTTTAGCCACAGTTTAAAAAAATAGTAAACCAAACGATTGCCATGAAAAAAATAGCCCTCTTTCTTGTTACCATATTTAGCATGTCCCTTGTGGCAACTGCGCAATTACAAACAGGTGAAAATATTGCCGTAACAAATACCGACGCAGGTAAAGTACGCGGTTATGTCCACAACAGTATCTATACGTATAAAGGCATCCCTTATGCAGAAGCAAAACGGTTTGAAGCACCGCAAAAACCAAAGCCATGGACGGGAGTGCGCAGTTCTATGTCGTATGGGCCGGTTGCACCTTTAATGGATCCCACGACTTCTG
>JBBSBD010000286.1:0-7593 GCA_038251675.1 Chitinophagales bacterium
AGGTGGTGCTAATATTGCTTCATCACTTTTCGGTGGCATACCTGCGACAGGGGCTATCGCCCGTACAGCTACCAATGTAAAAAATGGTGGAAGAACTCCCGTGGCGGGTATCATACACGCTGTAACATTGCTTGTGATAATGTTGGCGGTAGGTAAGTGGGCAGTGTTGATTCCTATGAGCTGCCTTGCAGGTATACTTATTATTGTTGCTTATAACATGAGTGAGTATGCAACATTTATTAACATTGTAAAGGGCAGCAGAAGCGATGCTGCTGTACTTATAACCACATTTTTACTAACAGTATTATTTGATTTGACCCTTGCCATCGAAATAGGAATGGTACTTGCCGTTTTTTTATTCATGCGCAGAATGATAAAGATTAGCAATGTGGGTTCAATACTTAATGAAAACGAAAGCGAAAATGATGAAAATTCTATAGCTAACATAACTATACCAAAAGATGTGGAGATATTTGAAATAACCGGACCATTCTTTTTTGGTGCGGCGTATAAATTTAAAGATGCTATTAAAGTAATAGAAAAAAAGCCCAGAGTTTTAATTGTAAGAATGCGTCACGTTCCGGTTATTGATGCGACAGGGTTACATACCATAAAAGATGTCTTAAAAATGTGCAGGACCGACAACATACAATTAATAATAAGCGGTATTCAGCCCCAGGTTTTAGATGAATTTAAAAAGTCAAGGTTGTTGTTTCAAATTGGTAAACGATATGTTACAAACGATTTATCAATAGCACTGCAGATAGCCGATGAAGTGATTTCTCGACATTAAAAATGAAATGGCCAATCTCCCGGGTTGTTACGAAGTTTCCGTATCGGCATTGAGTTGTGTTCATTTTTATCCTCACCTGCATATCTTACAATTAATTTTATAGATGAATAAAATAAAAGCTTAGCATTCGCATTGCCTGGCACCAGGCAACCTTGCGTTAATTAGGGGATATTATTTTTCCACTAATTTTTCAAGATCGTTTAGCCTTGTGGTCAACAAATCAATAGCTGCTTTCTGCCGGCGTTTTCATTCTTAATTATATCGATTATAGATTGCTGCTCCTGCATCGCCTTTACTAATGAATGCAGCTGGTAGTAACACCCGGCAATACTTGCGGGACGGCTACCAGTTAATGTTCATTTTGTATGATCATGTTCACAATGTTGACATTGCCTATTTCTGTTACCAGTGGTATACATCAATGAAGGATTCGGTGGCACTTGGCGAGTTCAGCAAAAAACTTGCTATTAGCACAATTATGGCGGGATATTTCATCAGTTCCACATGGCACTCCCTTTTATATTCATTTTCAAATCGTAGATGCAACAAATTCGGCTACGGTGTTAACCAGTGACTGCTATCAATATGCAGTCAGATAGCGTTTAACACTGCAAAATTCAATTGCGGCGATTTTTGATCCTGCCCCGTTTATTCAATAGGGCAGGATTTTTATAAGTATTGGACGCATGAACCGGGAACTTAACGTTTTTCGCCAAAATCAACTTCGCTAACTCTCCAAAGGATTAAATATGTTTTGGGATGTTCTGATCATTTTATTTTAATTACTCAAACAGCTTCCATCTGCTATTTTTTCTAAAAGCAAAGGTGTCTCGATAAAATTGTAATTTATAACCGCCAAAAGCAGACGCTTACACCAGGTAACTTTGCGCTATTGAGTAGGCAGATTAAGAAGCTAATGCTATCAATTTACTTATTTTATCTTCTTATTCTCTTCAGAAAATGCGGGTTAGATATTTCATACCAAAACCAGGTATAAAGCGTTGTAGTCTTTAGAAGACTATGTCTATGAAACTTACCCGAGCGTTTGTTACGTTATCCTTTTGCCTTTGTATATCTGCTTTATATGCACAAGAAGAGGCTGTCCAAAAACAGGGCATTTTTTCTTTCGGCGCCACCCTGTCAGATTACAACTTTGCAAAACGTACAAAAGATTCTTCTCTGAAATATGCCATGAACGACAAGGACCTGTTGAAATCGGGCAAGGCCAGCTTTGGTTTCAAAGTGAGTTATTGGCGACATCTTAAGCCCCATATAGATCTTTCGGGCAACCTGGGTGTGGATTTTTCTAATTTTCCTGCATTGTTTGTAAAAGGCGATAGCATCGGCCAGGCAAAGCTTAGTGTGCACGTGGCGGGGCTGGCACATTTCATGGCGTTTAAGAGTGATGCGAAGGTAAATCCGTTTTTAACCGCGGGGTTAGGCGCTGGTTTTTTCGGAAATCATCTTGCTTTTTTTGCACCGATCGGTACAGGCTTGGCATTTCATTTTAACACGGGAAGTATCATTACGCTCCAACTGCAATTAAGAAAGGCCTTGTCATCGGGGATCACGAACGATTTTATGACTTACTCGATAGGATTTGCACAAGGTATAGCAGGCAGAACTGCAAAAAAGCACGAAAGCCATAAAAAGGATGAGGTAATAAAAAATTCCTTATCGGCAGGCAAAAATGGTCGTAGCTCAGGCAGTAAGGTGGAAAAGAGTTCAAGGGAAAAAGTCGTAGCAAAAGTCGTTGCTCAACCAGGCACAGATGCTGCCGCACTGAATAATAAGAGCGATAAAAGTCAAACAGAAAAAGTTGCTAAAGAAAATAAAGTAGACCCATTGCCAGATGCGGATGGAGATGGAGTTGCAGACAAGGACGACAAATGCCCCGATGTGAAGGGAAATGTAGAAAACCAGGGGTGCCCGTTCCCCGTGGTGGAAGGTGCAGAAGTTATAAAGATGTCACCCGATTCTGCTACTTACAGCATTCATTTCGATTTTGACCAGTCTATCCTACAAACCGGGGCTTTTGGAGTATTGAACAGGATAGTGGAAATTTTAAGGTCCGACAAGACATTAACCATAAATATAACAGGGCATGCCGATAGCCAGGGCACAGACTTCAAGAACATGCAGGTGTCTGCAGACAGGGCGAACGTTACCCGGGATTATTTTATGAGTTACAATGTTGCTGCTTCCCGTATCAAATCTTCCTACTACGGAGCCAACCGCCCGATTGATAAAGTGCAGCAATGGAGAAACAGGAGGGTAGAGGTTACCATTATTAAAAAATAAAATGCATCCTTCTAAGTTGTTCCGGTTATCCGGAATAACCTGGAAATTGCCGGCAGATATTTTTTGGTTATGCACCGGTGAATACTTTTATTATATATCAAAGCGTTTAGCCATTGAAGTTATATTTCTGTCTTTAGGCAGTTTCATTAACTGCAGGTGCCCGTTTTTGGTGCAAGGAGGGTCGCAATCTTCTAAAATTCAATAATTCATGTCTTGCTTTGAATACCATTCTTCAACGTGGTAATGCAGGTAGATTTTAAACACACAAAATTTCCTCGTATAAGAGGCTTTCCCGTACAACATACAACTTCACTTTTCCGTTTCATTATATCCCGTTAAATAAATTATACCCAACCATGTCACAAAATGAAAAGCCTGTTTACCTGGCACCCGCCAGCGAGCCATTTATAAGAGAGTTCGACGAAACGTTCCGCCGGTTTGCGGATAAAGATATGCATACACTTGTGGTGACTGTAGATACTGACAGTGTGTATGGAGGGCATATAGCCATGCTGCAACACTTACTAATGGCGCTGCAGCATCAGCCGCATTTAATTGAGAAATTATTGTTTTGCCTCGAAATAAAATTCACACCCATAGAAGACAGTGGTATCCAAATACCGGAGTCTTACTGGAAAAGTGACGCAGCTTATTACAGGTGGTTTCATAAGCTGTCGGCCTCGCCATTAATGCTGTTTTTTCTTAATGATGAAGACGCCCGTTTCTACTTACTTGCAGGCGATATGCTGGCTGATAATTTATTGCACCTGGTGCCGAGTGAAAAAGGAAAAGGAATGGCTTGCCTTGAAGGTGATGAACTCATGGAAGTTTTGCACAGGCTTTTCGCCGCTTGCTGGATGATGCTTATATACTGCCATGGTAGTGGCTTCGATCCTGAACCTTATATACAAAGCATCCTGGCAGATCTTGGCCTGCCGCTAACTTTCGAACAGGTATATAAAAAGTATATCGAGGACATAGGGAAGGGAATTACCTTCAGGGCAACAAGTATTGCGTAGCTAATAACCACATTTAGGCGCAAGCAGATCCCTGGTGCTAATAATTAACACCATTAAGCCTTGCGTACATCAGCTCATTATCTTCGAGCCAAAACTCCAGCTTTGGATGTGGAAAATCATCTGTTTCATGAACCCAACGTCCACCATTAAGTGGAGCTACCAGCGAAATAAAAAATGATTTAATCTCCCTTGCTCTTTCATCAATAGCATTCTTTCTCAACTGCAGTTGCTCTAATTTTTCACTGATATCCCGTATAGCCAATACTTCGTCGTCAGAATAAATCTTTGTTGAATTTTTTAACACCAGGTGATGGTACCGGGCTTTGGCATCCTTGATTTCTTTGTCGATTGCACGGATTTGCTGATCCTGTTCAAACAGTTCAGTAACCATTTGTTTGAGATGATTCATAGTCTTGTAAACGTCCTGAAAAGGGCTTGTGGTATGTAAAAAAATGAATTAATGCCAAAATAAGCTGTGTTCGAATCCTCACCATCGGCACAAAGTATTGTAAGAAAAGCCAAATAAAATTGATGGGGTTTTAATAATTTTCAATTGAGTGTAAGAAGCAACCCCGAAGAACCGTAATGACTTTCTCTGTGCTACGTCCATTTACTCATGTTCTCTGCGGTGAAAAATAAAATCATGCGTTTCAAACTAAATAATTTTGTAGCTTAGATTTCGTCTTTGTATATAACTGTCTCGTCCCGGTGAGCGCAATAAAATTATTGAAATGGCAACAGTAAAATTTACTTATGCTTTAAAGCGGTTCTTTCCCGACCTCGACGAAATGACGGCCAGCGGAAATACGCTTACAGAAGTTTTTAATGAGGTTGAAGCCTGCTATCCCAAAGTGCGGAGTTATTTGCTGGATGAACACGGCAGCCTACGGGGCCATGTGAATATTTTTATTGATGGCAATATGATAGGGGACCGGGATGGGCTTACCGACCGGTTTTTACCAAATAGCGAAATTTATATCATCCAGGCCTTATCAGGTGGTTAAATAAAACTCCATATTTATATATTTATGAACCCGACACTCCTCCTTGGCACCCGCAAAGGGTTTATCGCCTACCGTTTACAAAACAATAATTGGAAAGTAGAAAACCTCTCCTTCGAAGGAGTACCGGTTTCAATTGCTTATGCAGATTCCCGCACCGGTGCGTGGTGGGCCGCCCTTGATCACGGCCATTGGGGCGTAAAACTGCACCGCTCCAGGGATAGGGGAAAGTCATGGGAAGAAGTAGCTGCTCCTGCCTACCCCGATGGGGAAGAACTGAAGGACGGTGCCAAGGCCACCACCCGCTATATCTGGTCCATAGCTAATGGCGGAAAGAATTTCCATTCGAGAATGTGGCTGGGCACAGATCCCGGTGGCTTGTTTGTAAGTGCTGATGAGGGCAATAGTTTTGAATTAATAAAATCCTTATGGGAACATCCCAGCCGCAAAACACACTGGATGGGCGGCGGCCGCGACCAGCCCGGGATACATTCGATTGTGATAGACCCGCGCAATGAAGAACGCATTCACATCGGCATCAGTTGTGCTGGTGTATTTGAGACTATAGATTCCGGCAACACATGGGAGGTGCGTAACAAAGGCTTGCGGGCGGATTTTCTTCCTGATCCTTCCGCTGATATTGGCCACGACCCGCATATTCTTGTTGCTGCGCCAAGCAACCCTGACGTACTCTGGCAGCAAAACCACTGTGGCATCTTTCGTTCCATTGATGGTGGAAAGAACTGGGAGGATATCAGCGAGGCTGAAGGCCCCGCAAGGTTTGGGTTTACCATAGCGGTAGCAGAAGATAATGCAGACCAGGCCTGGGTGTGCCCTGCAAACAGCGATACTACACGCACCGCCATCAAAGGCGCTCTTTGTGTTTGCCGTACAGACGATGGAGGAAAAACATGGCAAAATTTACATAAAGGATTGCCACAGGAAAATTGTTTTGATATAGTGTACCGCCATGCATTAGCCACTTCCGGCGATGCCCTTTCTTTCGGTACTACCACCGGCAACCTGTTCTTTTCTCCCGACAGGGGTGAAAGCTGGCAAACGATTAATAACTATCTGCCGATGGTGTATTCTGTTCAGTTTGCAGAGTAAAATTTTGTTTGCAAAACAGCCCATGGCAACCGGCAAGTCAGCATATCGGGATCATAGATTAAAGGGATTTCCTGGTTGCATGGTGATATTTTCCTATCAGGTTAAGTATTTGTTCTCTTTATTAAATTAGCAAGAGTCAATTCCTAAACCTTGCATAAAAAGAGAGCGTCGCTTTAGCTTTTGTTACATGGATAATAATAAACGTAATCTTTGAATTATCAATTAGATTTTCCTTTGTTATTCTAAAGTACATTCGGCATCAACAATAGAATTTAATAATTTCAATGATGAATGAACTTAAAAAACAAGGCAATCCCAGTGATCATTTAGCCAATGAACGAACCTTTCTTGCGTGGATACGTACCAGCATAGGCATAATGGCATTTGGTTTTGTGGTGGTAAAATTTTCACTATTTGTAAAACAAATTTCCCTGATACTCGGTAAAGAAAATGTTATTCAATCCAAAGGGTATTCCGGTATTCTTGGTATTGCATTAGTGGCAGTAGGAACTGTAACGGCTGTGCTTTCTTACGTCAGGTACAAGCAAACAGAAAGTCAATTGAATGATGGCCGTTACAAACATTCTTCATTGCTGATAACGCTGCTTACCGCATTCATTTTTTTAGTAAGCATATTGTTGATAGTGTACCTTGTAAATAGTATTTAATGTAATTATTGCTATACAATGAAAGCCTGTAATTACACCCCCGCTGAGAAGGGAATATCATAATTATTCAATTTGCCTCCCATAAGTTTAGATAAATTTTCAAAAAAAACGCTGCATATATTCTAATCATTACGAGCCAACCTATTGGATATTAATGGCCCCGGCTTTAGCCTCCCATAAAAGCACTTTTATAGTGCACTTTTATATAATAAAAACGCGATTTTTTTGTTTAATGAAAAGTAGCTGTATTAAAAGAAACATTTGAGATTGCCCGTTCAGAATAAATGCCACAGTTACCCAATGAAAATAACTATTGAGTCGCAACCGCATCTTTGTTTACAACTGAAATCGAGAAATAACATCAAAATTTAAATCATGAAAGCAAACCCAAGAATCTTTGTTGTGGACGATGATCCTTCCTGGTTGGAAGCTCTCAACAGGATGCTGCACAAAATTGGTTACGACAACATCAGGAGTTTTACAAACGGCACTGACTGCCTGCAAAATCTTCAGCAAAATCCCAAAGTGATCTTCCTCGATTATCAAATGGATGATATGGATGGATTACAGGTTCTCTGGGAAATAAAAAAATACAATCCATTCACTAACGTAATATTTTGTACAGCACACAACAATATCGAACTTGCTGTGAGTGCAATAAAGTACGGCTCTGCCGAATTCCTTTTAAAAGAAAATATTTC
>JBBSBD010000287.1:0-7546 GCA_038251675.1 Chitinophagales bacterium
TTAAAATCAATTCTTGAAAGACCAGCATCAGGATTTTTTGTAAACCAACCGGTGCCGTATTCGAGCAGGTATAACTTACCATCCGGCCCTACCTCCATGTCAATCAGGTTATTTAGCTTAATGCTGCCAAAGAAGGGCTCCATTTTGTCGAAGTCACCGTTTGGCTGCATAGTTACAGCTTTTATCCATCCCCGAATCCAATCATAAATGATCAACTTACCATTATAATAATCAGGAAGGCGGGTTTCTTTTGGATACATATCAGTGTAATAAACCGGGCCCGCCATCGCGTTTCTGCCACCTGTACCCACCTGAGGGAAATCCGGTGAAACAGCATAAGGATACCATATAAATGCAGGTTGTGCCGGTGGCAATTCTCTTAGGCCGGTATTATTTCTAGAATCATTTACCGGATGGCTTGGATCAAATGAAGCCCCACTCTCCCCTGTGGCATAATTATACTCCCGGTATGGATAGTTATTTCCAACAAACAATGGCCACCCAAAAAAACCAGCTTTACGTGCCTGGTTCACTTCATCATACCCGCGGGGACCACGGGTAGCGAGGCTGTCATTATTTGCATCAGGGCCTACCTCACCCCAATATAAATTACTGTTTTTCTGGTCAACGCTGATGCGGTAAGGATTGCGGTCACCCATCACATAAATTTCAGGCCTTGTCTTGTCTGTACCTTTTGGGAACAGGTTACCTTCAGGTATATCATAGCTTCCGTCATCATTTACTTTTATCCGCATAATTTTTCCACGCAGATCATTGGTATTGCCGGCCGACCTTCTTGCATCGTATTGCTGGTGACCCGGCTCATCATTCAATGGAGCAAAACCGTGATTGACATACCTGGAGCCTGGTTCATCAAATGGTGTAGAGTTATCACCCGCTGAAAAATATAATAGCTTATCTGGCCCAAATGCAATTGAGCCGCCGGTATGGCAACAAATTTCACGTTGTGACTTTACTTCAAGAATTACTTTTTCTGTAGCCTTATCAAGTGTATCGTTGATAAATGTAAAGCGCGACAACCGGTTAACCGAAGTGTCTGCCGGACTATAATAAATATATACCCAATGGTTTTTTGCAAAGTCCGGATCTTTTGAAAGTCCCAGCATTCCTTCTTCGGCGTTTACTCCGGGAGTATGTAATGTTTTATAATATACATCAAAGAAACCAACCTGCTTTACTTTTTTAGTATCGTGTTTATATAACATAATTTCTCCGCGTCGTTGTATCACCATAATATCAAAATTTGGAAGAATGGTCATCTCTGTAGGTTCGAAAAATTCGCCCTGTACCAGTGAAGTTTTGGTAAACCTGTTATCCTCCGGAGGTATTTGCGTTGTCGCTTTTGAATAATCAAGTTCTTTATTATCGCCTATAGCATATTCAATTCCGCCCAATATATGTTTAAGATAAAGTGGCTCGGTGTATGATTCCTTCGTGTGCCCAAGATTTGTATAAAAGGCACGTCCGCCATCATAATCATGATACCAGGCCATTGGGTGATTGTCACCATTTACACCGCCATGATAACTTTTCTCATCTATATTCAACAGCACATGAATGTCCTTATTTATTTTTTTAAAGCTGTAAAATTCGTCGGTTCTTTTCCATTCTTTCGGAAGGTCCTGTGTTGCTTTGTTATTTGCATCAATAACATGTAATACGCCTGGTTGAATATTTGGAAAAGTATCATTAATACCGGGATGGCTTAGAAAATAAGCTCCGACTAATCGGCCATACCATCCCCAGTCATATTCACAATCTGCTGCCGCATGAATACCCATAAAACCTCCGCCTGCCTGTATGTATCTCTCAAATGCGGCCTCCTGCCTGCTATCCAACACATCACCTGTTGTGCTCAGGAACACCACTGCTGCATAGTTCTTTAAAGTATCTTCATTAAACATGTCAGCGTTTGTGGTCGTATCCACATCAAATTTATTTTCACTGCCCAGCTTTTCAATCGCAATATTACCTTCTGCAATAGACTCGTGGTGATAACCGGATGTTTTGCTGAAAACCAAAACCCTGGGATTGCCCGGACGTTCGTTGGAACAAGAAAAACTTATAACAATAATCAAGAAAAAAGCAAGCAATTTAATAACGACTTTAGAATGGTTCATGTGAGTTTTTAATTTATTGGTATCAAAAATATTTGTTTTTGTTTATTAAATGATGATTTAAAAGGGTGATGGGCTTATGCATGTCCACCCCCCGTCAATTACTAAGCTTTGCCCCGTTATATGTCTTGATTTTTCTGATACAAGAAATAAAGCAGCATTCGCAATATCAGATACATTGGCCGGGCGTCCCATGGGTGTTATAGACGACCATACGGTTTCATAGCCGGGATCATCCAAAGTCCTCTCTGTAAGCGTAGCTCCCGGAGCAATAGTGTTTACATTGATCTTAAACTCTGAAACTTCAATAACCAAATTTTTGGCAAGCATCTCCAAAGCTGCTTTAGTCATACCGTACGCAGCAAGATTTTTGTGAGCCTGGTGTCCCGTTACCGAGGATGTAAATAATAATGAACCGCCATTCTTCTGGTGTTTCATTTGGTTGGCTGCAGCCTGCGCAAGGAAAAATGTACCTCCCAGGTTAACCTGCAAAACCCTGAAGAAAGATTCAGGGGTGTAAGTAAAAAAATCTCCAAATAATGTTATACCTGCATTTGCGATAACGATATCAAGTCCTCCAAATTGGGCTACAGTAGAAGCTACCAGTTGGTGGATAAAAGATGTATCACCAACATCACCCGCAATCGCCAAACACTTACACGCTGTATTCTTCGTTATCGTTTCAACTGCCTGATTGGCAAGTTCTTCATCAACGTCATTCAATATGACCTGTGCGCCTTCTTCGGCGAGATTTCTGCATATTTCAAAACCAATACCTTGCCCCGCACCGGTTACTATTGCAACTTTACCTACAAAGCTCATATCAATCGTTTCTTTTTATTTAACGCAGTTCTTTAAAACTTCAATGTCGGAAAATTATTTTTAAAACAAGCAAATCTGCACGGGGTTTAGACCTTTTATTTTTATTATACACACGACAAAAGAGTTATGTATAAATGATCAACCCCTTTTTATTACATAAACTTAAAGAATTTGATTTTGCAAATGGTTGTAAAGAATAAATATTTCCTAATGAGATAGCCGGATCAAGTCAACATGTTAGCAATTTTACGTCTGAATGACAGTGGAGTAAAAGTTAAATATCTTTGAAAGGATTGAGCCAATGGAAAGAGTTTTAGAAACAACAAATAAGATAAAATGTTGAATAACCTACAAATTTGGATAGCAAAGAGATATCAAAAAATAATCAACAGCATAGCATTTTATCCTGCGCTTATCGCTTTTTCATTTCTTATTCTTTCTTACCTGTTTATCGCTTTCGACTTTTCTGATGCTGGCAAGCAAATAAAATCCCAGCTACACTGGCTAAGCCTGAAAGATGCTTCCACGGCACGCAGTATTATTTCTTCCATCGCAGGCGGAATTATCTCACTCACGGTTTTTAGTTTCTCGATGGTCATGATAATACTTAACCAGACGGCATCTCAAATGAGTAATAGAATCCTGGATAAATTGATAGGAAATCGTTTTCAGCAGATTGTACTCGGGGTTTATATAGGTACTATCGTTTTCGCGCTCTTCTTGCTAAGCACCATTCGGGATCTTGATTCAGGAATTTCTGTTCCCGCATTAAGCACTTATCTTCTAATTCTCCTTACTATAGTGGATATTTTTCTTTTTATCTACTTTCTTCATTTTATTACCCAATCGGTAAAATATGAAGTAATTATCAGAAAAATTTATAGCGAGACTAAATCAAAAATGGAAGATCACTGCCTTTTAAAAGAAGAAACAAAAAAGGATGCCCTCCCGGTTAATGAATTTTTTGTAAAAGCAAATTCTTCAGGCGTGTATGAAGGCTTTAATAAAAGTACCATGTTACAGCTCTGCGGCAAAAATGACTGCGTCTTACATGTCATGAAACCTCCCGGAACTTTTGTTTATTGTAACACTCCTATTATAAGAATTTCAAAAGAAATAAAAGACGAAGCAGCTACCGAAATTGCAAATTCATTATATATACACGATAACGAATCGATAGATAATAATTTCTTTTATGGCTTCAGGCAATTAATGGAAGTAGCCATAAAAGCCTTGAGTCCCGGCATTAACGACCCGGGAACCGCTGTTCAATGTCTTCGTGCTTTGTCAAAATTATTTATTTTCAGGATGAATAATTTTCCTGCGGGCCAGGTAAAAGATAAAGAAGGCCGTGTAAGAATAATCGTTGAAGAGATTACTCCAGAGGATATGTTCTCCATTTGCTTTTTACCAATATGGAAGTATGGTAAAGACGATCTTATGATCCAAAGCGAGCTTTTACAAATATTAACCCATCTCCGTTCGTTCACTAATATTCCTACTGCGAATAAATTATATAACCATGTAGCATTTGCTATCAAAAATGAAGAGCTCCATTACTCATAGTTATAGGTAAAATTTGAGGCGGGCAAGATTTAATAAAACTTTTGTTTCTTCACAATAAAAAATGGCTAAAGCAAAAATAATAAATGGCTATCCATTTATTAAGCATAAACAAAAAGGATTCTCCGAAAAAGAAAGCCTTGCAAGGTCAAAGCAATTTTTAAACGACATGCTGCATAGGAGAAGTGTACGCTATTTTAGCAATAAACCTGTTTCAAAAGATATTATTCATAATGTACTTTCTTTGGCCAACAGTGCACCATCAGGCGCCAATAAGCAACCGTGGACCTTTTGTGCTGTACAGGATGTTGCAATAAAAAAACAAATACGGGAAGCTGCAGAAAAAGAGGAATATAAAAGTTATAATGGAAGGATGCCCGCTGAATGGTTAAAAGACCTGGCTCCCCTTCAAACCGATTGGAAGAAACCATTTCTGGAAATTGCCCCATGGCTCATAATAGTTTTTAAAAAATTGTACGAAACAGATACTGACGGTCAAAAAAGAAATAACTATTATGTTTTAGAAAGTACCGGTATAGCAACGGGCTTTTTAATTACAGCCATCCATAACGCCGGACTTGTAACATTAACGCATACCCCCAGTCCTATGAATTTTTTATCAAAATTGCTGAACCGCCCCGAAAATGAAAAACCTTTTTTACTCTTACCTGTTGGTTATGCAGCCGATGAATGCCGGGTACCTGATTTAAAAAAGAAAACCACAGACGAGGTGAGTGTTTTTTATTGATTTATGTTATCCGTATTTCGCCAATATTTAAATAGGATTTCATTTTAAAAATTAAAGACAGTTTTATTCTGTGTCAGCCATTTGATCATTTGAATCCTAAGATCTTATTTTATTTCTTTTAACGTATTTGAAAGGTTACTAAAATCTTATTTGAGCAATTAATATTTGCAGGCCTGCCTTTTTCTAACAAAAAATAATTTAATAATGAAACCAAAGCCCCTGCTGCGATTGAATTTGCAGCCATGCAAAAATATGCCCGTCATTAATCTTTTAAAGATTGCTTCAATTTTTTCAAAAAGAAATATTTTAAATCGCTTGTGTAAATATTTTCTTTTGGCATCTCTTCTATAACAATCAAATTATAAACATGAAATACTTAAATCATTTCATGGCTTTCATTGCCATGATGCAAATTCTTATTGCCTGCGATCACGCAACCATACATTCAGACCGTACTGCTCCCAGCCAATTAAAATCAAAGGATATTGCAATAGTTCCTCTAAATAATAACATACCCCCTGCTCCTCCACAAGGGCTGCCTGAAGCACAAGATAAAGCTGCTGCATTGGAGTTCACTCCACCCGAAATAGTAAAGGATGAAAGCGTTTCGAAAGATGGCATTTTTAATACCGAAGACTACGATCACATTATTGAAAATAATTTTCTCACAGTTGCTCAACAGCCTTTATCAACTTTTTCAATTGATGTGGACAGAGCCTCTTACCCCAATGTTCGCCGGTATATTGAAGGAGGTGCATTACCACCAAAAGGCGCGGTAAGAATAGAAGAAATGATTAATTATTTTGATTACAAATACGCTTCACCGGCTGGCGATGCTCCTTTCGCTGTATATACTGAAATTGCCAGTTGTCCATGGAATGAGAATCACCGGTTAATACATATCGGCCTCCAGGGGAAAAAAATTCCAACCGAAAATCTTCCTTCTTCCAATCTTGTTTTTCTTGTGGATGTTTCTGGTTCTATGGATGAACCGAATAAACTACCACTTGTACAGGAGTCACTTAAATTATTAACTGATCAGTTAAGAGAAAATGATAAAGTGGCAATCGTGGTTTATGCGGGTAGTGCCGGGCTTGTACTTCCATCTACAAACGGTTCTGATAAAATGAAAATAAAAGATGCGATAGATGAACTACAGGCCGGTGGCTCTACAGCAGGCGGCGAAGGCATTAAGCTTGCTTATAAAATTGCAAACCAAAGTTCAATACCAAATGGCAACAACCGGGTAATACTTGCCACCGATGGCGATTTCAATGTGGGAGCCAGCAGTGACGGTGAGCTTGTAAGCCTCATTGAAAGCGAAAAGAAAAGCGGTATTTTTCTTTCTGTGCTCGGATATGGAATGGGGAACTACAAAGACAATAAAATGCAACAGCTTGCCGATAAAGGAAATGGCAATCATAATTATATGGATAATTTAAACGAAGCAAAGAAAGTATTGGTCAATGAATTTGGAGGCACGCTTTTCACAATAGCAAAAGATGTAAAACTCCAGGTAGAATTTAATCCTTCCTTTGTAAATGCGTACAGGCTTATTGGCTATGAAAACAGGTTATTACAAAATGAAGATTTTAATGATGACACAAAAGATGCCGGTGAATTGGGATCAGGGCATACGGTTACCGCCTTGTATGAAATAATTCCTGCAGGAGTGACAGATACATTTATAAGAAAAACAGATCAGTTAAAATACCAGGCAAACAAAGAAATAACGGCTAATGGCAATGAAGTCATGAACATAAAACTGCGTTATAAGCTGCCCGAATCCGAAACGAGTAAACTAATAACGTACCCGGTTACAGACGCAAATAACTCCTGGAAAACTTCCTCAGAAAACTTTAGATTTTCCGCGGCGGTAGCTGAGTTTGGATTGCTCCTGAGGAGCTCTGCTTTCAAACAAAACAGTAGCTATCAACAGGCGATTGCGTTAGCAAATGGTTCAAAAGGGAGTGATGAAAATAATTACCGTTCCGGATTTATAACTCTTGTAAAAGAAGCAGCCGCATTGCAAAGCGATGTAAGTTTAAAATGATAGTTTATCAGTTAACCCCCGAGATACCCACGCACATCAAAACTGATTTATTTAATGTATAGAAAAGATTTATTCGGGTAATACTCCCCGGCTGTTAGCATGTTTCCAATGGTGAGGTAAGAGTTCATGTATTCTATTGATGGGCCAGTCACTTATTTTAGCCAGCACCTCGGTGAGCCAATCGTAAGGATTTATGTTATTGAGTTTGCATGTGCCCAGCAA
>JBBSBD010000288.1:0-7495 GCA_038251675.1 Chitinophagales bacterium
AAAGGCCTTGGGTATGGAATATTGAAATACATAAATAAAGAAGAAAGTTTGCAAGGGGGGGATCCATGGGAAATAATATTTAACTATCTCGGCCAGGTTGATAATGTTATTAAAGAAAGTGAATTTTTTAGCGCAGCCGGTGAGTCTGCAGGGTCAAGCAGGAGTGTCGAACTTGAGGTGAGAGAAAAGCTTTCGGTAAATAGTATTATTAAGAAAGGGGAATTGGTTGTTAGCTGGACGTATAGCAATAAACATTTTAACCAGGAAACAATTGAACGACTTTCATCTGATTATATTTCCAATCTTGAATGGCTGATTTCTCATTGCATTGATCAGCAAAAAATTGGGGTAGTACATACTCCATCGGATTACGGTTTAGGATCAGAAATAAGTTTTGAGGAGTTGGATCAGTTTTTAAATGAACATTCATAAAAGAGAATTTTGAGATGAGTACCATGCAAAACGAACCTGTAACAGGAAATACAAGAAAAGATCAAATAGAAGGGTTGTATCCATTAAGTGGGTTGCAGCAGGGAATGTTGTTCCATGGGCTTTACGATGGAAAGGTGGGTGCTTATCTCGAGCAATTTGGATGCGATCTCATTGGTGCAGACATTGACGTTTTTACAAGGTCGTGGGACTATATAATTAAATTTCACACTATTCTTCGAAGTGCATTTTATTACGATAAGTTTAATGTACCTGTGCAATGTGTTTTTAAAGAAATAAAGTTGCCGGTTGAAGTGTTGGACTACAGCTCAATGTCATCAGAAGAACAGCAGAGTGCTATTAAGTCATTTGAACAATCAGATAAAGAAAAAGGATTTGATTTTAAATCAGCTCCGTTAATGAGGCTGGCACTAATTCGACTTGATGACAATCGTTATCACATGCATTGGCTGTACCATCATATCATTATGGATGGATGGTCTATGCCGATATTAATAGAGGATTTTTTAAATATTTATGAACAACTTTCAAAAGGAGAAAAGATAGAATTTAAAGAAGTTGACCGTTATGAAGATTACATACGGTATATCGAGCGACGCGATAAAAAAAAGGAGCAATTATATTGGGAAAACTATCTGAAGAATTTAGAATCCGGAACCTTAATACCGTTTATTGGAAAGACAACAGAAAGAACAAAAGGGCTTGGGAAATATTCTTCACTTACGCTAAGTATTGATGCAGCTACAACCGCAGAGGTAAAAGCATTTGCGCAAAAGAACCGGATCACAGTTAACACTTTAATGCAAGGTATTTGGTCTTATCTTTTGCATTGCTACACCGGGAAACCTGATGTGCTTTTTGGTGTAATCGTTTCCGGCCGCCCTGATGATTTATCAAATGTAGAACGCAGGGTAGGTATGTATATTAATACACTGCCACTATACATGAATATTGAAAAAGATAAAGGCATTGACGAATGGTTAATTGATTTGCAAAAGGAGCAGGTATTAATGCGCCAGCATCAGCATACACCACTATCCAACATTATTGAGTGGACAAACATGCAAGGTGGTCTTTTTGACAGTTTGTTGGTTTTTGAAAACTATCCTGTAAGCAAAATAGTAAACGAAAATGAATGGAATCTCAAGGTGGAGAATGTCGCAATAAATGAACACAATAATTATCCTTTAAGTATTGTGGTAGTGAGCAACGATCAAATAAGTATCCGGTTTAGTTACAATACTGCCCTGCTTCAAAAAGGCTATATAGAAAAAATAAGCGGTCATTTTGAAAATGTATTAAGGCAGATAGTAAAAAATGTAAATGGAGAAATATCTGATCTCAACTTAATTACTGGCGGTGAAGAACATGAATTGTTATCTGTCTTTAATAATAGAGAAACTGCTTATCCTAAAAACAAAACGATCGTCGATTTATTTGCGCAAGAAGTTTCAAAAGCTCCTAATAATAACGCAATAGTTTTCGAAAGAGAAAAACTTAGTTACAAGGAATTAAATGAACGCTCGAACCAACTTGCTAACTACCTCAAAAGGAAAAACGTAGCAGCAGCCTCGATGATTCCTCTATCTGTCGAACGCGGGCCGAACATGATGGTTGGCATTCTGGGAATTTTAAAGGCTGGTTGCGCATACGTTCCCATCGATCCAACTTATCCTGAAGACAGGATAAAATTTATGTTAGAAGATACTGCTGCTAATATCATTGTAAGCAGCGAGGTAAGTATCAAAAAATTACCAAATTTATCGGGCGTAGATGTTATAAAATTAGATACTGACTGGGAAAAAATAAGCCAGGAATCATCTAATAACATTGAAATAGATATTCGTCCGGAAGGTGTTGCTTATATAATTTACACGTCTGGTTCAACGGGCAGACCTAAGGGAGTTTTAGTTACTCATCAAAATGTGGTGAGTTTGGTTAGAGAAACTGATTATGTTTCATTCAATGATCAAAATATTTTACTGTCAACGGGGTCATCATCATTTGATGCAACCACATTTGAATATTGGGGAATGTTATTGAATGGCGGACAATTAATTTTATGCCCAGAATCAAAGCTTCTTGATCATGAGTTATTAAAAAATGAAATACAAAGCAGGAAAGTAAACATGATGTGGTTTACTTCCAGTTGGTTTAATCAGTTAGTTGAAACCGACATCAGTCTATTTGAAACATTAAAGACAATTTTAGTCGGAGGTGAAAAATTATCTCAGAAGCATATTGAAAAATTAAAACAAGCGTATCCTTCTATTGAAATAATAAATGGATATGGACCTACAGAAAACACAACATTCTCGCTCACCTATAACATAAAATCAACTTCTGATAATATATCAATTCCGATTGGCCGGCCATTGAATAACAGGAGCGCATACGTGCTAAATACAGATCAAAAATTAGTTCCGGTAGGCGTTGCTGGTGAAATTTATTTAGGAGGATCGGGAGTTGCTAAAGGATATTTAAACCAGGAAAAGTTAACTACGGAAAGGTTTATTAAAAATCCCTTTATTGAAGGTGATACGTCAAAATTATATAAAACAGGTGATTTGGGAAGATGGTTGCCAGATGGCAATATTGAATATTTAGGAAGAATAGATGGCCAGGTTAAGATCAGGGGATATAGAATAGAATTAGAAGAAATAGAAGCGGTGCTTCTTCAAAGCGATTTAGTAAAACAAGCGGTTGTAATTGCTAAGGAAGATGCCGACGGAGATAAAAAGTTGGTTGGTTATGTTGTTGGAAAAGATGCTTTTGAAAAAGAAAAAATAGCCTATTATCTTAGTAGCAAGCTCCCTGATTATATGGTGCCAACTTTCATTGTTGAGTTGGATGGAATACCATTAACATCGAATGGTAAAGTTGATAAAAGAGCGCTTCCTGATCCTGAGATAAATACCTCTTCTCAACCATCTGTCAATCCAGGTAATGAGTTGGAAGAAAAATTAATAAAGGTGTGGCTCGATGTTTTAAAAATCGACTCAATAGGAATTAACGATGATTTTTTTGAAATGGGTGGACATTCTCTTCTTGCCATTCGTTTAATGTCTGTTCTTAGAAAAGAATTGGGGTTAGAAATAAACATCGGCGATATATTTGAATATCCAACTATTTCTACGCTGGCTGGCTTTTTAAATAATCAGGCTACAGACAATTCAATTCCTGCAATTAAAGCTGCACCAAGGCCGGAAAATATTCCATTATCGTTTAGCCAGGAACGCTTGTGGTTTATAGATCAAATGGAAGGAAGTGTACAGTACCATATACCGGCTTTGTTTCGTTTAAAAGGAAATCTCAACGTCGACGCTTTATCCGAGTCTTTACAAACTATTATTAATCGTCATGAAGCTCTTCGTACAGTATTTAGAAAAAAGGATAGTAATGCATATCAGTATGTCCAGGAAAAAGATCTTTGGGAATTGCGCTTGGTGGATGATATAATCTACAAAAAAGATGATAACCTGAGAAACCAGGTTCAACAACTCATAAAAGAACCCTTTGATCTTTCTAAAGATCACATGCTCCGTGCAACTCTTATTAAGCTTGAAGACTCAGAGCATCTTTTATTGGTTACCATGCATCACATTGCTTCAGACGGATGGTCTATGCCGGTCATTGTAAAAGAAATTGCTTCATTATATAATAGCTATGACAAAGGCTTGCCCGTTGGCTTGCCTTCTCTTGAAACCCAGTATGCAGATTATGCAATCTGGCAACGCAATTATTTGCAGGGAGAACTGCTGGACAAAAAAATAAATTACTGGAAGAATAAGCTAACTGGTGTTGCTGCTCTCGAATTGCCAACAGATCATCAAAGACCATCCGTACATACCACTCGTGGAGAAGTTAAAGGATTCAATATATCAAAAGAACTTACAGATAAACTGAATGCCTTATCACAGGAAGAAGGCGTAACGTTATTCATGGTGTTGCTAGCTTCCTTTAAAATATTGTTACAACGTTACAGCGGGCAAGAAGATATTTGTGTTGGTATCCCTATAGCGAACAGGGCTCAGCAGGAAGTAAATGATTTAGTGGGATTTTTTGTAAATACGCTTGCTCTAAGGAGCAATGTGGATGCTAATGTTTCTTTTAAGGAATTTTTGCAAAAAGTAAAGGAGACTACCATGGAAGCTTACGAGCATCAGGATGTTCCTTTTGAAAAAGTAGTTGAAGCAGTGGTGAAGGAAAGAGATTTGAGCAGAAGTCCTCTCTTTCAGGTGATGTTTGTTTTACAAAATACCCCCGATGTTCCACAGTTGAAGTTGGGAGATCTTATCTTGTCTGCGGAAAGCTATCAACATACTACCACAAAATTCGATTTGAGTTTTAGCATAAATGAAAACGCAAATGGACTCAGAGTCTCAGTAAACTACTCAACAGATTTATACATTGGTAAAACAATCGAAAGAATGTTTGGCCATTTTGAAGAATTATTAAATGCCGTTATTAAAGCGCCGCAAAATAAAATATCACAATTACGGATCCTTACTGAGGTAGAAGAGAAACAATTATTAATTGATTTTAATAGCACCTCAGAAAATTATCCAAAAGATAAAAGCGTCATAGACTTGTTTGAAGAACAGGTAATTAAATCGCCTGGAGATATCGCTGTTATCCATGACCACAAAGAAGTGACCTATGAGGAAATAAATAGAAGAGCCAATCAGCTTGCCAGGTTTTTATCTGAGAAAGGCATTAAAGACGAAATGATGGTTCCCATTTGCATAGAGCGTAGTATAGAAATGATAGTCGGCATTATGGGCGTAATGAAAGCGGGCGGTGCGTATGTACCTATCGATCCCGAGTATCCGAAAGATCGAATGAAGTTTATGTTGGACGATACAAAAGCTACCTTGATTCTGGCGAGCAAACAAACTAAAGAAAGAATTCCTAAAGGTATTGCTGACATTATAGAATTGGATGGTGAATGGCAAATAATTGTAAGCCAAACAGACAAGGGCTTCCAGAAAAAAATTACGCCTCATCAACTTGCTTATGTAATTTATACTTCGGGTTCTACCGGCAAACCTAAGGGTGTAATGATAGAACACGGCGGGGTGGTTAATTTGGCATTGAGTCAGGCGGCAGCATTGGGTCTATACCCTGGCATGAAGACGATGCAGTTTGCTTCATTTGGTTTTGATGCTTCCTGCTATGAAATTTTTAATACATTTTTGAGCGGCGGTACTCTTTTGTTACCCAATAAAGAAGACCTTTTATCAATAGGAAAATTTGCAGATTTTATTACTAAGAATAATGTAGAGGTAGCGGTTCTGCCTCCTTCGGTACAACTTAATATAAAAGATGTTTTCGGAACACTTAAAACAATAATTTCTGCTGGTGAACCTCTCAATGAAGTGATCGCAAAACATATCCAGTCAAAAGGAATACGGTTAATAAATGCTTACGGGCCAACTGAAAATACCGTATGTGCCACATTAACGGATGATCCAATTAAAGAAGATACCATTTCGATTGGAAAGCCTATATCGAATGTAAGAGTTTATATTTTGGACAAATCAAATTCGTTATGTCCTGTAGGTGTTCCGGGAGAAATTTGCATAGCAGGTTCACAGGTGGCAAGGGGTTATTTAAATCGTGCGGATTTAACTGCGGAGAAATTTATTGCAGATCCATTTGATAAAACTTCAAACTCAAAATTGTATAAATCAGGAGATATTGGAAGGTGGCTGGATGACGGAAGCGTCGAATATTTAGGAAGAATAGATGACCAGGTGAAACTGAGGGGCTATCGGATCGAGCTGGGGGAAATTGAAAATGTCTTATTGCAAAGTGGATTAATAAACCAAACAATTGTTTTAGCTAAACAAAATAATAAAGGAGATAAGAGATTAGTAGGGTATGTAGTAGAAGGAGATAAAGATTTTATCAAGGAAGAAGTAGTGGCTTATCTGCATTCAAGATTACCTGAGTATATGGTTCCGGCATTATGGGTAGAAATGGAAAAATTTCCATTAACACCCAGCGGTAAGATTGATAAAAAGGCCTTACCCGATCCGGATGCAACTGCGTTACTCAGCAATGATTATATCGCTCCGAGAAATGAATTAGAACAAAAATTAGTTTTGATCTGGCAGGATTTATTGGCCTTAAGAAAGGTGGGAGTTTATGATAATTTCTTTGAATTAGGAGGACATTCACTTCTTGCAATGAGACTGTTAACAGCCATTAATAATGAGTTGCAAGAGGAAGTTCTTCAAATAAAAGACATCTTTAAATTTCCTACGATTAATGAACTAAGTAAATATTTGGAAATACAGTTAAATACTCAATCCCAGGAAGAGGATTCAACGGAATTTGAATTAATAGATTTATAAAACTGGATGGAATATTTTTTAATAAACAGAATATGGCTAATAGCGTAATTGATTTAATATATCGGGCAAAACAAGATCGTATTGATATTCTTTGGGAGGATGGTCGTTTGCAACTTAAAGCTCCTAAGAATGCTGACAAGAATTTATTAGAAGAAATTAAGAATAATAAAGAATCAATTATTGATTTCTTTAATGAAAATCAAAGAACGGCTAAGAAATATAATAAAATTACAAAGGCGGAAAGATCTACATTATCCCCCCTTCCATTATCCTATAGCCAGGAGCGGTTATGGTTTATCGACCAGATGGAGGGGAGTGTAGGGTACCATATCCCGTCGGTGCTAAAATTAAGCGGAACGCTGAATAAGGAAGCGTTAAGAAAGGCGCTGGCAGAGATAGTAAACCGGCACGAAGTGCTGCGGACGGTGTATAAAGAAGAAGGCGGGGAGCCGCGGCAGGAAATTCGGGAGAAGGATGGCTGGAAGTTGGAAGAAGTAACAGTAGACCAGGGGCAACTACGACACTACATAGAACAGAAGATTAGGACGCCCTTTGACCTGGGCAAAGATTATATGCTGCGTGCGACGTTGATAGAGCAGGAAGAAAAGGAGCATTTGCTGGTAGTAACGATGCACCATATAGCGTCGGACGGTTGGTCGATGCCGGTGATCGTAAGAGAGGTAGCC
>JBBSBD010000289.1:0-7453 GCA_038251675.1 Chitinophagales bacterium
AAAAAAATGCCGGGATAGCGGCACATATTTACACCGGTTCATTTGAAATATGAACCTTTAAAAAAAATAGATGAGCAAATTACATTTCACCACTAAACATGCGAACGAGGCTACCGTGCAACGTAATTGGTACGTTGTGGACGGCACTAATCAAACCGTTGGTCGTATGTGCGCTAAAATAGCGTCCGTTCTCCGTGGTAAGAACAAACCTTATTACACACCTCATGTTGATTGTGGGGACTTTATTGTGGTTACCAACTGCGATAAAGTAAAATTCACCGGAAAAAAGCTTGATGATAAAATTTACATCAATTACAGCGGTTATCCGGGGGGTAAAAAAGAAGAAACTGCCGGTGACCTTTTGAAGCGTCGCCCGGATGCCATTATCGAAAGAGCAGTAAAAGGTATGCTACCTAAGAATCGTCTCGGGCGCAAGATGTATAAGAAATTATACGTTTACGCCGGATCTGAACATCCGCATACTGCACAAAAACCCCAAACCTTAACTTTCTAATTTATTAATAATGGAAAAACAAAAAAATGCAGTAGGCCGTAGAAAAGCTGCGGTAACAAGAGTTTTCCTTTCCAAAGGAGATGGAGCCATCACCATTAACGGAAAGGATTATAAAACTTATTTCCCGTTGGTCTACCTGCAAAACCAGGTGGAAGCTCCCTTTAAAAGTATACAGGCCGCAGATAAATTTGACGTAGTTGTGAATGCAACAGGAGGCGGCGTGAAAGGACAGGCGGAAGCGGTAAAATTGGGCATTAGCAGGGCATTGTTGCAAGTCAATCCGGAATATCGTCCGGCTTTGAAAGAAGCAGGACTTCTTACCCGTGATCCACGTTCTGTTGAGCGCAAAAAGCCAGGTAAGAAAAAGGCAAGAAAAAGCTTCCAGTTCAGTAAGAGATAAAGAACGTAGCAGGCTATTCGTAGCAGGTAGCAGGAGCAACCCGTTACTCAGTTACTTTGATACCTGGTACGCGATACATTTAAAAAACACAACAAATACTACATACATGGAAAATAATACTTCTTTACAACAGCAGCTTTTGGAAGCAGGTGTTCACTTTGGTCATTTAAAAAAGAAGTGGAATCCTAAAATGTTACCTTACATTTTTGCTGAGAAAAAAGGTATTCACATCATTGATCTCAACAAGACTGTTGAAGGTTTACAAGAAGCAGCAGCGGCATTAAAATCTATTGCTAAAAGCGGTAAGAAGATAATGTTTGTAGCGACAAAAAAACAGGCAAAGGAAATAGTGACGGAAGCAGCGAAGAGGGTAAATATGCCGTTTGTAACTGAGCGTTGGCTTGGCGGTATGCTTACTAACTTTAACACCGTTCGTAAGAGTGTAAAGAAAATGCAGAGTATTGAAAAATTATTGAACGATGGTTCATTAGATAGCATTACCAAGAAAGAACGATTAACGCTCACACGCGACAGGGATAAAATGGAAAAAGTTTTAGGAGGTATTGCACAGATAAGCCGTATTCCCGCGGCCTTATTCATGGTAGATATAGGCCACGAGCATATTGCACTTTCCGAAGCAAAAAGACTTAACATCACGACTTTTGGAATGGTTGATACCAATTGTGATCCTAATAAAGTTGAGTTTTCTATTCCTGCAAATGACGATGCAACAAAATCTATTGCTATCGTAACCAATTATATTGTTGCTGCAATAGCAGAAGGCCTGGCTGAGAGACAAGCGGAAAAAGATGAGGATCACGAGGAAACAGACGAGCGTGACCCGAACGATATAAAATTTGATATGGGTACCGACGATGAAAGAGAAAGACGGAGAGGAACCGGAGGACCCGCAGGTGGTAAAGGCCGTGGGGCCGCAGGCCCACAGAAGCGCAGGGTATCAGGCCCCGGCCCCGGAGCAGGTGGTAGCAGGCCTGGTGGACCAGGCGGGCGCCGTTAAGATTTTCCAATAATTACATTTCTTCAAAAGGAATAAACCATGCTGCTGTTAAAGCGCTGTGGTTTATTCATTATTAAAATATTTTAAATGAGTACAACAACTATTACTGCAGCAGATATTAATAAGCTGCGTCAACAAACTGGCGCAGGTATGATGGATTGCCGCAAAGCTTTAACTGAATCTAATGGCGATTTCGAAACAGCAATAGATTATTTGAGAAAAAAAGGACAGAAAGTAGCAGCACTACGCGGTGACAGGGAAGCAAAAGAGGGCGTAGTTATTGCTCAAACAACTAAAGACAACAAGACCGGCTTTATTATTAATGTAAGTTGCGAAACGGATTTTGTAAGTAAAAATTCTGAATATGTGGCTTTTGCTCAATCCATAATGGATGCAGTAATTGATGCAAATATTAAAAGTGCAGACGAAGTGAGTCAGCTCATGATTGCCGGTGAAAATCTTTCGGATAAGTTAAATGAGCAGGTTGCGAAGATCGGTGAAAAAATAAGTGTTTCAAGGTTTGAAAGAGTTGATGCACCATATGTTGCGGCATATATTCATGGGGCATATAGAATGGGCGTATTGGTTGGAATGAGTAAAGAAGCGGAAGACGCAGGTAAAGATGTAGCTATGCAAATAGCTGCGATGAACCCTATAGCGATTGACCAGGCTTCAGTACCCGCAGAAACTATTGCTCGAGAAAAAGACATCGCTATTGAGCAGGTAAAGGCGGAAGGAAAGCCTGCTGAAATGGCTGAAAAAATTGCAATAGGTAAAATCAATAAATTTTTTAAAGAAAGCACTTTACTTGCACAGCCGTATGTAAAGGACAGCAATAAGTCAGTATCCGATTACCTTAAAAGCGTTGATGCTGATTTAAAAGTAATAGAATTTAAAAGGGTAGCATTGGGTTCATGAATTAATACTCGTTTTATAAAATAAATAAAGTATAAAGTTTTATAAAATAAAGGGCTGCGTCGCAGCTCTTTTTTATTGGTGAATTTTTGTGAGTAAAGAGCTTATGAATCATTGTGGAATTCCATTATCTTCGCCCCGCTAAATCAAATTTATTCCTGCACATGCTTCCGAGGTATAAACGCATTCTTCTCAAACTTTCCGGTGAATCTTTAATGGGCGACAATAATTTTGGGCTTGATTCCAAAATAATTTCCAAATATGCAGAAGATATCAAACTGGTAACTGAAATGGGTGTGCAGGTCGCCATAGTAATTGGTGGCGGAAATATTTATCGTGGAATGAATGAAGCGGAAACCGGCATTGAAAGGGCTCAAGGTGATTATATGGGAATGCTTGCGACTGTAATAAACGGAATGGCTTTGCAAAGCGGCCTCGAAAGAGTAGGCGTTTATACAAGATTGCAAAGCGCCATAAAAATGGAGCAGATTGCGGAACCCTACATTCGCAGGCGTGCCATCAGGCATTTGGAAAAGGGCCGGGTTGTGATCTTTGGCGCAGGAACCGGTAATCCCTATTTCACCACGGATACTGCTGGCTCGCTGCGTGCAGTGGAAATTAAGGCTGATGTAATTTTAAAAGGTACGAGAGTCGATGGGATCTACTCAGCAGATCCTGAAAAAGATAAAACAGCAAAAAAGTTTGAGACAATAACTTTCAGCGACTGCATAGCTAAAAATTTAAAAGTCATGGACATGACCGCTTTCACATTATGCATGGAAAACCAGCTTCCAATAATAGTTTTTGATATGGGTACACCCGGTACTCTGTTGAGAGTTGTTACCGGGGAAAAAGTTGGCACTTTGGTAAGCGGATAATATTACTTACTTTACACCTCACTTATGAATCCTATCCGCCTGGTTAATGCAAACCAGGATTTCTATCCTTTGAAAACCTTAAGGATGTAGTCCCCCGGAAATTTTATATTGGTATCACATTTTTACTCTTCAAATGTACTAGCTTATGTGGATTTGGTGGATAGTATCTCTTATCATTTTAATTAGCTGCGTCATATTCGCTTACAAGATGATCGTAAGCAGCTATGAATTTTTACCTGCCGATAAAAGATTTTTCTTTCGGTTTAACAGGAATTCATCTTCATCCACAAATTTTTCCGATGGCCCGGATGCACTTAAGATTTTAAGAAATAAAGTACAACATGTGGAAGACAATACTACATTTTATCATATTCAGTTTTCTAAATTCCAGGATCGGCTTAAAGTCATGGAAGACAAATTTGCAATAAATCCACAAAAAGTCAATGCACTTGTTACAAGTAATGTTGGCTATGAAGAGGAAGAGGATTGGAAAGAATTGTATTACGAAGAAAATTCAAAAAAAGAGCTGCTCGAAAACGAATTGGACTTTACCAAACAAGCTCTCGAAGAGGCAGAAAGTAAATTAAACGGCTTAGAGGGAAAAAGAGAACAATGGACAAAATTGCAAAGCGATTTTGAATTGCGATTGAACGATTTGCAATCTATGCAAAATGAAATATTACATCTGCAACGCAAGCTTGATGCGTCTATGGAACGCGAAAAGGAACTGGAGCAACTTCTACTTTCTGAAATAACCACGCGAGAAAAATATTCCATATTACAAAAGGAATATGTACAGCTTTTAAGCGAGACTGATGACCTGCGCAGGCGAAGCAGGGAACTAAAAAAATAAGTAGTCTTTAAAAAGCCCGTTATGCAAGCTATTATTTTTTTTGCGCATCAATCTATTCAAAAAAGCTAAACAGCTAATTTGGTTTATACTAAACATTTTTTTATTTTACGAAACCTATTTATGCTCTTCACCTGCGCTCCCCTACTTTAAGTGTCTATCTATTTTTTAACCTTAAAAAATTATTACCATGAATTTTCAAACAATGAGCAAGCAAAGAAAATTTATTTTAATTGCTTCGGCAGCAGGTGTAGTTTCCATGTTTCTTCCCTGGGTTTCTATTTCATTATTTGGTTATACTCAAAGTGTAAGCGGCATGCATGATATAGGAATTTTAGTTTTCCTATGTTTTGTAGCAAGCGGGGCCATTGCATATTTAGGGGATCAAACAAAAAATATTGATAAGACTAAATGGGGGATTGTTTTAGCTGCCGGAACCATCGCCGTATTAAGTATAATTTATTTTTATTTTAAAATGAGCGAGTCAATTATGGGGAGTTCCTTTGTTGGTTTCGGGCTTTATATTTCTGCCATTGCAGCGCTGGGAGTTTTAGGCTCTGCCTATATGCTGAGGTCGCCAACAGATAACATACGCGACAGTTTTAATAACATAAAGAAAGATATTGAAGGCCGCATGGCTAGCACCGAAGCTGAGAAACCAAATGACCGCATAAAACCCAATGACAACCCGGGTAATCCCAATTCGCAGCTTTAGATTTTTTAGTTATTTCCAATCCGGTCTATGTCATCATCAATATCCGGAAGTTTATTTAGTTGTGCTTTAATAACAAAATAGCTGGTAATTGCGAAAGCAAAAGCTATCAACTGAACTGAAACGAGGTTGTTTAATCCAAACAGTAAAACCCCGATCACTATGCCTATGAGTTCAGCACCAAGCCACCCCAATACATTGTAAATTTTCCAGGTTACAGGCTTGAGCCCTTTTCTGTAAGCTATCCTTCCTATTTCCCGCGTTAAAAAGAACAATAAAATCAGATCAAGCACTCTGTCAATTTTTAGAATAAAAAATACCCTGAGTTTTAATATTGAAATCAAACAAGGTCAATATCAAAATTTACCAACTGAACGAATTCGCCCAGGCGGATATCAATATCTTTCTTGGTAATTTCTTTTAATCGTTCGGGACCAAATTTTTCAACGCAAAAACTTGCCATTGCAGAGCCTACAATTATAGCCGTTTTCATGTTTTCAAAACTAATGTCGGAAGTGCGGGCAATATGACCAATAAATCCGCCGGCAAAGGCATCACCCGCACCGGTAGGATCAAACACATCTTCCAGTGGCAAAGCAGGCGCAAAGAATACGTGGTTCTCATGAAATAGCAAAGCGCCATGTTCCCCCTTTTTTATGATAAGGTATTTAGGGCCCATGCCCATTACCTTTTTTGCTGCCTTTACTATTGAATATTCTCCGCTTAGTTGTCTTGCTTCACTATCGTTTATCATAAGTACATCAATCATTGTCAAAACTTTCTTTAGTTCATCCAATGCACTCTCAATCCAAAAATTCATGGTATCCAGCACGATAAGTTTTGGCCTTTTCTTTAATTGGTTTATTACGTCGATCTGGATAGATGGCAACAGGTTTCCAAGCATCAGGAATTCAGCGCCCTGGTACTCATCAGGCACTTTTGGGTCGAAGTCCGCAAGCACATTAAGGTCAGTAATTAAAGTATCACGCGTGTTCATATCGAGATGATACTTTCCACTCCAGAAAAATGATTTTTTGTCCGGTACTATCTCAACACCAGACAATTCAACACCTCGTCTTTTTAACTCAATCATTTCTTCTTCCGGAAAATCATTCCCTACAATGGATATTTGTTGAATGGGAGTTGCAAGGTGACTTGCTGCATAAGCCACATAAGTACCAGATCCTCCAACTATTTTATCAACTTTTCCAAAAGGGGTTTCTATAGCGTCGAATGCCATTGAGCCAACAGAGATGATTGCCATAATATTTTTTACAGGGTTTTAATTTAAAATAAATGCTGCAAATGTAAAAGATAAAAAGAGAACTTACGGTTTGGAAATTACAGGCGTTACCTAATGCCTTTCAACATTGAAAGTTGAAGCGCTTCGCTTAGAAATTTTATGTATGCTCTTCCGGCGACTCTTGAGAGCAGCGCTGTTTTGCAAAGAAAATTTGCAAACACCAAACTCATTAACTTTACAAAATGCTTCTATCAATTCATCCAAAAAATCCGCAGGAAAGATTATTAATGCAAGTTGCTGAAAGTCTTAGGAATGGTGGAATTATTATTTACCCTACCGATACGATTTATGGCTTCGGCTGCGACATTTTTCATCCAAAAGCAATTGAACGCATCTGCCTTATCAAAAATATAAATCCTGCCAAAGCACAACTTTCTTTTATATGCCAGGATCTTAGCCACCTCAGCGATTACACAAAAAGTATTGATACACCTTTATACCGGATCTTAAAGAACCATCTTCCCGGCCCCTACACATTTATATTACCGGCGAGTAAGCAAGTTCCAAAAATTCTTAAAAGCAAAAAAGATACTATTGGCTTACGTGTGCCTGATAACAATATATGCAGCGGCATCCTTCATACATTAGGTAATCCGATATTAAGTACTTCTCTTCCCGGCGATATGGTGGAAGAATACACCGACCCGGAAATTATTTATGAAAAATTTGGAAAGTTGGTTGATTATGTAATTGACGGTGGCCCCGGCGGCGTAATTCCTTCAACAGTGGTTGATTGTACCACCGATGATTGGACTGTCATAAGGCAAGGGTTAGGTGAATGGATTGTATATTAAAAAGTATATTCTGATGGATACGATAAACTTTTTCCCCAAAAATCAAAAAGAATTCAAAAAATGTAGTCC
>JBBSBD010000290.1:0-7447 GCA_038251675.1 Chitinophagales bacterium
ACATCAACGTTTTTCCATTGATCATTTAATGAACTTATTTTTTCAAAAACCTCTTCCCTGTTCTGCACATCAAATTCTAAAGACAGCACATTTACTTTATACTTTTTTTCCAGCAATTTTTTAAGTTCCAAAAGCCGGTCATTTCTTCTCCCACTAATAATAACTGCATCGCCATTTTGAGCAAATTTCTCTGCGCACGCTTTGCCGATACCTGAAGTGGCTCCTGTAATAAATACAATTCGATTCATAAAAATTCTTTTAATATTATTAAACCACAAATTATCCTGAAAAAATCAGCTACCTGATCAATGTTACAATTCCCCGTTTAGAAATTTTATTATCCAGGTAATCTATTCCTTCTACAATCCAAACGTATACGTCCGGGTTTTGCGGCTTGCCATTAAATATGCCATCCCATCCGGCATTCTGCTGGGTCGTTGAAAATAGCAATTGCCCAAACCTGTTATAAATACGGAAATAATTCAGCGTCTTCATGCCGAGAGGTACCGCCCTGAACACTTCATTGAGACCATCGCCATTTGGTGAAAATGCGTTGGGTACATACAAGCCAGCATCAATTTTATACACGGTAACATCAATTGTATCCGTACCGCTGCAACCTGCAGCGTTAGAAGCTCTTAATATATATTGCTGGTTATTGGCAAGCCTGGCAACGGGATCAGCAGTATTGGGATTATTTAACCCGGTCGATGGAAACCAGGTGTACGACTGCCCGCCTATTGCATGTAACTGCAAGGGTTGATTCAATACAATGGATGTATCACGCGGGCCGGCATCCGCGGCAATAGGCGGAAACACTGTCACAACCACATCGTCAAAAGAAGGTTTAGGGCAACCCAATGTATCGGTAACGCTTACGGTATATGTTATGGTCCTATCAGAATTTGAAACAGGATTTGAAACATTTGAATCCGATAAAAAACTTGGGGGAGACCAGGCATAATTGCTGCCGCCGAAGGCTTTTAATTGGGCAATTCCATTGAAGCAGACTGCAGTATCGTTGCCCGCAAAGGCCTTTGGATATGGCACAACCGTAATGGTAACGGCATCTGTGGCACGGCACTTTCCAATGCCCCCCGTTACAGTATAAGTAGTGGTATTTACCGGAGTAGCGCTTGGTGCTTTTAAAGTATTATTATCAAGAGTTGCGCCCGGTGCCCATGAATAAGATAATGCATCTCCCGCTGCCTGTAGTCTGACAGGATCCCCCTGGCATATAGTAGTATCCCCGCCGGCATTAATTGTTACAAATCTCTTTACATCTATAAAAACAGAATCGGTATTTACGCATTTGTATCCATCAACCACTTTTACATAATAAGTAGTTGGCATATCCGGGCTAACGATAGGAGAAGCAATATTCTGGTTACTTATGTTGTAATTGGGGCTCCATGAAAACTGCATTGCCATTGAGGCAGCAGCATTCAGTTGAAGCGTATCAATAGAACAAATCAATGTATCGTTAGTCAATGAAATTACCGGCGACATCCTGGGTATTACCAATACGCTATCACTCTTTCGGGTAATGCATCCTGTTATACCTACTGATACCGAGTATATGATTGCTGATTGCGGATTGGCTATCGGGTTTGGAATATTCGGATCGCTTAATCCTGCTGCAGGTACCCATACATAATCACTGCCACCAGATGCATTCAGCATTACACCCGCTGTACCAATGCAAAATGATGTATCTGTACCCGCATCAGGAATAGCAAGTTTTTTTACATTGATTGTTTGAGATGATGAAGCAACGCAGTGATTACCCCATCGTGCATTCAATGTGTACGTTGTGGTTGTTGCCGGCAATGCCTGTGTTGTTGTAGATGCAGGTGAAGACAGCGTTGCGGCAGGGCTCCATAAAAACTCAACATTGCTGTGGTTGGCCACAGCACTTAGTGTTACCGTATCTTCTTCGCATATATTTACTGATGAGGTCGTGATAGAAGTTGAAAGATCAAGTAACGGATTCACATTTACGGTATCAGTAGCCGAACACCCCCCGGCATCTAACGTAACCGTGTATTTTGTAAATGCTGATGGAAACACAATTGCATCAGGAGTGTTCCCATTTAATAAATTAGTTGAGGGTAACCAGCTATAAATTCCCGCATTACTGGCAGATGCATGCAACACCATCGAGTCTTTACCGCAATAGGTTGTGTCTTTGAAAGACGCAGTGACGACAGGGTTATTAATAATGTTTACGGGCACACTCACCGTATCGTTGCAACCTTTACTATTGCTCACGATAAGCCTGACGACAGGGTTTCCAGAATTTGGAAACGTATAAACAGGTTTGTTTACGTGCGCTGTATCGGCAAGCGTCAACGGATCGCCAAAATTCCAGCTCCATGAATTTACGACACCATATTTTGTTGAGGTGGTATCTATGAATTGTACCGGGTTGTTTACACATTGCCCCACCCATTTAAAACCCGGGAAGAATCCGGGGTACACTTTTATGATCTGCGACATTGAATCTCCACATGGCTGGTTCCTGTTTACAACAAGTTTATAAACATAAACCCCCGTATCAGGGTAAGTAAAAACAGGATTGGGTAAATTGGATGTATCATTGATAAGAGAAGGCACCCCGAAATCCCAGAAATAGGTTTGGTTGAGCGGAGATTGGTTATCATTAGAAAAATTCACCGTAAACCCGCCACAGCTCACCGGCTTGGGAATAAGCTGTGCCCCTGCAAAATCGCAATCACCCACTTTCACAATAAAATCTTTTCGATGATCTCCTACAAGCGACCCATTTTTATATGATTTCACACATACGCCTACCACATATTTTCCTACTTCAGGGGCGGTACCGGAGATAATACCAGTTGCCGGATCTATAGTTACCGATGGGCCGAGTGGAGTCAATTGTGTATAACCATTATAATAAATAACCGAATTATAAGGTGGCGGCTCAGGGTTTATAAGTCCGGCACCTGTTGAAAGCCCACCGTCGTAAGCATTGCAAAACGAATAGACGAGGGAATCGGAGTCTGTATCTTTTGCACTAAAATCAAGAGTAAAGCTCCTGCTTTTACATATAAGGCTCACATTTGTTGAAAAATCAGGGCTGGCATCAGGAGAAGCCGGAATGTCGCATGTGTAGGTAGATCCCGTGCCCTCGGCAATACTGTTGTCTACATTTTCAAGGGGTGAAACGCGGCAACAGGTTTGATACGCAGCAGTGTAACCATTCGGGCTGTTAGGTAAATCGACATTGAGCACATAAATACCTACATGATAACTTATAGGATCAGCGTTTACCACACATGGAGGAAACGGATTCACAGGCACTACATCTTCGCGGGTTTTATTTACAAGATAGGGTTGCCCGAAGGAAGGGTATTGCTGGCCCGCATTAAAAATTCCGATATATACACTTGCCGGCATGGGAGCGCCGCCCCCCAATTCATCACGGAAAAGCTTAAGTGTGATTGTATAATGTGTTGTATTGGGGCTCACACCGGGGCCAACATATTCATATGTCATTTCTCCGCCCACGATATGGCTTGCAAAGCCCTGGAAAGCACCCATAAAAAAAATAAAAAGGAATAAAATCTGCTTCATCAAGGCCGGCTAATTTTCTAAAACTGAGGCACTAAATTAAGTAAAAAAGATGTGGGTGGATTATCAATGCTGATTGCGAAGTAAGAAATGATATTTCACATTTTATGAATAGGCGGCTTTCTGTTTTATTTCACCGATGCAGAAACTCCAACAACCGTATAATTTCTTTTATATAGCACAGGCATAGCTAATACTCATGGCTTTGCTACCAAGCCTGCGCTAACCAACAGACCCAGGCAACGGGAAAACATGTGAATTATGTAACTTTTTTCAAGAATCATATAACTTTTAAAAAGCAACATTTCCAGAACTTTGCCCATAAATTATCGAATGGTAATTCAAACTTTTTCTGCCCCGGAAGACTCATCTTTATTCGGGGAATAAAGATGAGTTAAAAAATTTGGCGAATGAACTGGCGAATATAATTTTCACATTTAGTTCTAAGAATCTCGCTGGTGATCCGCTAAATAATGAACCTAAAAATTCTATAGGAATGAAAGAGAGAAGCTATGCTTAGAAAGATATTTTTTACCGGCAATTTCTCCACCCAAGCATCATTCTGGATGATTTTAATCATGAACAATGATATTGTTAATCACAAAATTTAATGTTGACTTCCTATAGTTTCACATATTGAAGTTGACAAATATCATATCCTCCACTTACAAAACTTTTCACTAAAAAAATCTATATGAAACTGTTTGAACAAAAGTCATTTTGGATATTGACTTCCTTTATCCTGTTTGTTGGTTATTGGGTAAGCTGCACCAAGCACGACCAGGTTCTTGTCGTAAATAGCACAACAGATAATTCAACGGTCCTGCAGTCAATTAAAACAAGCACTCCACCCACAATCGATGGGACAATTGACGCATCATGGGATAATGCGACAAAACTGAGTGTTTTACCCACAGTACCTGATCCTGGGAATGGATTATTTTCAGGTTATAGCGGCCAGCAATATTCCGCAACTGTTCGTTCCATGTACGACGACCAAAACATCTATTTCTTAGTTGAAATTAAAGATGCCAGTCAGAGCGTAACGGTAGCACCCTGGTATTTTAATCCCGCTACTAACGGTAACGGTAAAACGGGATGGGCAAAGGAACCAAGCAGTGACTCTTACGATGCAAACGGCATTTTAAGTAGGACCGGGATGGGCGAGGACAGAGTTGCTATCCTTTGGAACATAGATAATTCAACACCAAAATTCCTTACTCAAACCTGCTATGCAAGCTGCCATATTTTTACTCCTTACACAGATTATTCTAAAACTCCACCTGTTTATACTGCTAATGCTAGCGGTAACCACTATACCAATGGTGCCTCAGAAAAAATTGATATGTGGTGGGGCCGTTTAGGATACATGAGTAAAGATGCATCTTTGCATTTTATGGATGATAACTACCAGGATTGGGCTGGCGGACCAAACTATACCAATATTACCGGTGGAAATGGAAATGGACGACATGTAGATGGAATAGTTCCGGACGGTACTAATTCTTTAACATGGCCTAACAGGCCAAATTATACGCCATCTCCGGCACAAGGTGAAGTAAATAATTCCCAGAACTTAAAATTAAATGGGACAGGCGCATCAGTTGCGGTTCCTATTTGGGTGGTGCCCGGATCAAAGAATGCCGGCTACATCCTGATAGCTGATACTGCAAACGGAACTGCAAAGAAAGTGACGGAAGTAGATTCATCAGGTGTTCTAACATTGAGTGATGGAACAACAATTGATCCTAATACAGGCACTGACTACCAGAGAACAGGTGATCCTGTTTTCGGACCTACAGCAGTAAACGCAATCCCTTCCTATATTGGTGTTCCGTTAATAGGTGGAAGATCTGATATTACGGGAGCAGCATCATATAACGCGGGTGGTTGGATCGTTGAGTATAAACGTGCCTTAAAAACTGGGGACCAATTAAAACAGGATGTCGACTTTACAAGCCTGCAAGACCAGGTATTTGGAATAGCTATATGGAATAATTCAAATTACCAACATGGCATTCAGCCAAATTTAACCCTCACATTTAAGAAATGATATTTGACTGTTCTTTCAATACTTAAACTAAAACAAAGACCATGTCGAAGATAATAACAGAAATAGGATTGATATTTATCATTGCGTTGGTTCTTACCGTAGCCAGTTGCTCTAAAACAACAACAGTAATAGTAGATAACTCTCCTGCAATAACCGAAACAGTACAATTCTCTAAAACTATTGTGCCGGTATTAACGCAGAGTTGCACGGGCAGCGGATGTCACGGAGGCAGTGTTGCTCCTAACTTAACGGCAGCAAATGCTTATAATTCTTTACAAACGGGCAACTATATCAACCTCGCAACGCCTACATCCAGCTTAGTCTATTTATGGCTTACAGGAAAAGAATCTGCAGCGATGCCATTGGGCGCTGCAAATAATCCATCAAACATAAATGCATTAATACTTGCCTGGATTAAGCAAGGTGCCAAAAACAATTAAAAAAATAATTATGAAAAAACAAAACATATATTTTATCATGATACGGAGTGTAGCATTTTGCTTACTAATATTCGTCGGCCTCGGGTTAGTGGCACAGGATTCCACCCAGGCTGAAAGTGCTTCCCCAGAATCAGTGGTTAAAAAGAAATCTTTTGTAAAAAATACATTCGAAGGGAATTACTTAATAGATAATCAAACCGTAATGGTGGATGTTAAGGGAACTTTTGAATTTGCTATTCAACACAGGTTTGGTATCGCAAGCCATGGCTTCAAAGATATGTTTGGTCTTTTTGCAGGTGCCAATATGCGATTAGGCTTTAGCTACGTCCCCGTTAAAAATTTATTAATTGGCTTTGGCGCATCCAATGATAGAATGCAGGTTGACTGGGATGTAAAATATGCTTTGCTAAAACAAACGAAAGACAATGCCATGCCCGTGAGCATCACATATTTTGCCAATGCAGTTATGGATACACGAAAACAGGATGCTACCACCTTGTTTTCATCACTATCAGATCGCTTCAGTTACTTTAACGAGATTATTATTTCCAGGAAAATTTCGGATAAATTTTCCATACAGGTAGGCCCAAGTTTATCGCACTTTAATAATCTCGAAGGCTATCTTGATTCTACGGGGAAAGTACAGCCATACATGAAAAATGACAATTTCGCAATTTCGTTTTCCGGGCGATATAAAATAACTCCGCAAACGGCTATCATTGCCAACTATGATCAACCGCTTACTCAAAATCCTACTAATAATCCGCATCCAAATATCAGTATAGGACTCGAGATGAGATCAAGTGGTCACGACTTCGAGGTATTTGTAGGAAACTACGGTAGCATATTGCCGCAGAATAACACAGTGTTCAATCAGAATGATTTTACAAAAGGCCAGTTCTTAATTGGCTTTAATATCACAAGGCTTTGGAATTTTTAGCTCTTGCTATTATTGGTGTTGCAATCTCTATTTTGGTTAAAGTGGGTGTTTTGTTTTCCCTGGTTGGTCTTCCTTCCGAAATTAACAACAGCTCCAAAAATAAAAAAGAGATCGCCGCTGATGCCTGCGCCAACAGCGGGCCAACAGTGGGATAAAATCTACACTTTAAAAATCAAATTCTTTTTTTAAAAAGTCTAAAAAATTAGCGACAGATTCAGCCTCTTTAAAACGATTTCTATTTGCATAAGGATTTAAATACCAAAATACTTTATAGCAATTGAATGTAAATTCCTGTGATGTTGACCCACCATTCCTGCATGTTGACCCACTTGGGAAGCGGGCAATAGTTGTAAGAGCTTAATGATCTCGTAAATGTACACGGTGTTATTAATATGTTTTTACTTTTTTTCTTCTAAGCGA
>JBBSBD010000291.1:0-7371 GCA_038251675.1 Chitinophagales bacterium
AATCCCAAACTATTTTCATCAGCATGATTTGGGTTTTACCGAAGACACCATACATATTTCTATACAGATTGATCCAGCCATTGAGCAATTCTTTATGAGCCAGGTCATAGATCATCGTTCGCAGCTTCGTGTTTTCCCCGTCAATATCCCGTACAATCAATTCAGTGATCCAGCTATTGCCTAATGCAATAAAATCAATCCCAGGAGAATAAAACGGATCCATAAAAGCGCCGGCTTCGCCCGTCAATGCCCATTTGTCTGCTGAGTAGAATTGTTTGCAGTCATATGCTAGATGCTTCATCACTTTGAAGTCCATGAGCTTTTCTGTATGCTCACCCAGCATTTTTGCAGCAAGTGGTTCGTGTTGCTCCAGCCATGTTATCGCTTTCTCAAAAGTGTTGTACCCGTGAAAGGAATGATACCGGGGATCTGCCACAATTCCTATACTTGTCTTTCCTGAAACCAGTGGGATAATCCAAACCCAATAGCCTTCACCCATAAGATGATTGGTAGCCAAACGCCGCCGCCCGGGATCCGCAAAACTGCGCCAAGAGAGGTTTTGAGACCAGTCATCTATATCAATTGCGGCATCTAACCTGAACCAGGCTGCGTTAATATCATGGTTAATTTCTTTTTCAAGATTCAATTTTCTTTTAAGCAAACTGTTTCTTCCTGTTGAATCAACTATCCATTGTCCTTCGGTACTGCACTGTTTGTTTTCTTTTTCAAACTGAATTGTATGACCTCCTTTTAATAGTTGTACCTCTGTGACTTTAGCTCCCGATATAACTTCAACTCCGCAATCTTTTAGCCTGCGCATAAGTTCGTTCTCCAGGAGGCCCCTGTCAACCTGGTGAGAAGGATAAGGATTATCAATTTTTGATCCTACCTCCACACGCCTCGCTATATCTCCGGAATGTTCAGGGCTAAAGAAAAAACGAAACCCAAATTTCGGTAGTTGATGTTCGGTTAAATATTCTTTGAGGTGAAGTATTTCACGGAGATACGAAGCAGCCAGTTCACTCAGGGACTCGCCTACTTTATGTGCAGCAGCCGGAGCCTCAGCAATTCGTTTTTCCAGCAATAAAATTGAGATGCTTTTTTTAGCCTGTTTTAGTTGCAGGGCAAGTGTCAAACCTGCCAGGCCGCCGCCAACAATTAATACATCATATTTTTCACGTATCTCCATAAACCCATTGAGTTCATATCTGAATTTACGTTGATTTATTTTGATGCTAAAAACTAAATTTTCCAGGGAGTGCAGGAAGAAGAAATGCTTACTTCAGAAAAAGAAACCGTGGAGAACATGAGAAGCAGGTTACGCAGAAAGAAGAAAAGAATTCTGCGTAAACTCTTTTAACTCCTTTCTTTGCGGTAAAAAAAATATTCCCGCAGCACCTGCTCAATTTCAAGTTTACTTTTTAATTGTCGTTCGGTTATTACACCTTTCTCAGTTATCTTAAGCGTATTACCCGTTAATGTTATTCTTCCTTCCTGTGTTGGCAAAGAGCAAATTATTTTCTGCGTAAAATGAGATTCAGGGCTCGTTTGATGATACAGGCATCTCGGATAAAATTCTTCTATATGCCTTTCTTTTTCCAGGAATTTATATTCAGGTATAAATTGACCTTCATCATTTTTCTTTACAATAACTATGTAATTCTTATCAGTCTTTTCTATTTTAAAAACTCCTCTTGCATCAATCGTCTCTCTGCCATGTTTTATTTTAATTGGTGAGAGTGCAAACTCTCCAAAACCAACATCGACAAGATAACGGTCGCCTTTTAAGGAAACCATTATTGCCATGTGATCATATTCCGGGCTGTAGATTTTTGTTTTAACATTATATACTCTTGCAGAAATCATTTTAGCCTTAAATCCGATTTTTTTTAGCAACCGATAAAACAGCCCGTTTAATTCATAACAAAAACCGCCTCTTTTATTAACCACGACTTTGTTAAAGAGGTTATCAAGATCTATTTTTATATGGTGTTGAATATCGAGGTTTTCGAATGGCACATTCATAAGATGCGCCTGTTGGAGTTTGGTAAGTATTATTAAAGAAGCTTCCGCAGAACCGGTATAATGTATCCTTTCAAAGTATTGTTTTACACACATTAGGTTAGAGAGTTTTTGTTGCTTCTGCAACCAGTAAATTGCTGTAAATAAAGAGTAGTGCGTACATTTTCCTAAATTCTATTGAATTATTTTTTTTTCTGCTTTCCACGATTTTATCAATATACTTTTTAAACTATCAATGTAAACTTTATTAAATGTTTCATGGGCAAGTTTTCCTGATGTTATATCAACGACCATGGGAATCATTTTATCACCCTCGTTAAATTTTTTATCGTTGTTCTCGTCTTTTTGCGTCTCCAGAATTAATTTTGTCGTGCCTTTTACGGCATCCCACGACCTAACGTTATAACCATCGGGGGATAACTGCCGGAAATCGTTTCCATACTTATCGGAAGTAAAAATGTATTCCGGATCGTTATCATCCAGGTAGCCGTTCCCGTTGTAATCTTTTGATACAACCTTGTAAAAAATATTGTTCTTATAAACGTTTATTTTATTCCCCCAATCATAGCTGTATGCAGATGAAGAGTTTCCATTGATGCTAATTGAGTAAATGACAATTTTTTTATCCGTAGTTAGAAGTTGTTGAAGGCCGGTCTCCGTGTTATAAAAAACCACATTCCAATAACTTGTTCTTTCCCCGGATCCACTGGAGAAGCTACCTTCGTAAACAGACTTTGAAAGTATTAAGGGATACATAATGATGTGTGAACTATCGACCATAAGCGGATCAGCAAATATGACCAGGCTGGTATTTGCAGCAGTGTCTTTATCGATTCCTCTTTGCAGATTTATATCATGACTTTTATCTGTGCATGAAAACGAAAGGCAAAGAATACATAATACTAAAGATGGCTTTAACATGCAGAATATTAGTTTTAACTGAAGGACTGCCCTTCTTTTTACGAAACTAATATTAAAACCCTTTGTAAGTAAAATATTTACAGGAGCTTTTACCGGAGCGGATAGAAGAATCGTGATTTTTTAGTAAAGAATATTTTTGTTCATGTACGTGACCGTAATCGAAAGCCACCACCTGGCATATTAATGTCACATTACTTTTAAATAGTAAAACAAAGCAGCAGTTGCGCTGTGAAAAATAAATATGCCTGATAACTTAATTTAGTACCTAATCCTGGCCAGTGCGGCTTATGAAATCAATGATTTTCTGTTATTATTACCCTCACCCCTTTCCACCACGCAAAGGAAACAGCCCTGTTTCGCATTGTGAATATGGAGGTAACTCATATCGGGGTCTTGCAACATTTTGTCCAGTTTCTCTCTTAGCACATCGCCTTTCGTTACATCTGCAACCAGCATGATACCTTCTTTATCATAGCCGCGAAGGGAAAGCAACCGGTGATTAAGGAACTGGGGAAGTTCGTTTACCGCCAAAGAGCTGGCCTTTGTATTTTTTCTTACGAAGATGGGGCCGCTTGCCTGGTAGGGAGAATTTGTTTTGTGGTGCTGGTAAGGTAACAGTATTACTTCTTCACCTGCTTCAACATCTTCTAAGCTTACTCTGCAGGGGAATCCCGGCTTCTTATCTGCGGTCATACGAATAGCTCCCATTTCTTCCAATCCGGATTTATCTAAATTGAATAACCGGTCGAACTCACCGCCGGAGATTGCTGTCACCTGGAAATTATTTTTCATTTTTTATGCAAATGTCGCCAGGCAAAAGAAGCGGTGCAACCCGAAAGTTGCGATCTTTTATAGAGAACTCTTTTTAGCTCTTTTCCCGAAGCAAAAGAGCCCGGGAAATCGAAAATTCAACAATAGCTACTACTATTCTTTCGTTCACTATTAATCACAAGCATTTCTTTAACTTACCGGGTCAAACTAACCACTTATTATGAAGATAAGACCTGCATTCTCTTGCGCATATTTCGTTGTTATTCTTTTTACCGGAGGCATACAAAATGCCTCGGCACAGTATATCATTACTGATACTATATATTATGACCAGGCCTGGAAAATATGCGAAGAGCCCATTGCAAGCTACTATCGTTCAGGCACACTTGCTTCTGAGAATTCAGTATTGTATTTCACCGGTGAAGTAAAAGACTGCACCATGGATCAGGAACTCATTATGGAAGGAGTATATGCAGATAGTGTAAAAAACGGGCTCTTTAAGTTTTACTATCCAAATGGAAAATTAATGGCGACCGGAAATTATGAAGATGGGTTTATGTCCGGCACCTGGCAGTGGTATTATGCTAACGGCAACGAAAAGGCACAAATTTATTTTAACGCGGATGAGCCCGATTTTAAGTTTGTAAGCTTTAAAGACGAGAACGGAAAAAGCCTTATAGAAAATGGAACCGGTGATTTTACCTGGCCTGTAAACGTATTTGAACGCCAGATAATTTTTAAAGTGACAGGCTCATTTACTAGCGGCAAGCGATCGGGTAAATGGCAGTATGAGCAGCCGGACGGATCTACCATGTTTAATTTTACAGAATCATATGATAAAGACGGGAACCTGAAAAAAAGTGTATATGACGTTTCAAAAGGAACCAGGTCACTACAGCCTTTTGAATTTAATTTCTCACCCGGCAGGTTTCAAACAATGGAAAATATCGCTTACAATAATTACTTCAGGAGAAATGGGGACTCACTTGCGGGCCGGGCACTAATGAACTACCTGGTCAATCATAAACCCACAGAAATAAGAGTAAAAAATAAAAACTTTGATTCTGCTTATGTGTTTATCCTTCGGTCGTTGTACGGAGTAGCTGGCAGGTTTGATTATACAAGTAAGGACATTGACGCTGATATTGAATTCAGGCTGGGGCCTAATGGATTCCCTGAAGATATCTCTGTAACGGGAAGCGGCCTTAATGTCAATGAAAAAAAATTCCTGCTCTTTTTCATACCCAAATTTATTGGCATAGAAATGCCCGGAACCAGCACTATCGCTGTAGAGGGGTACCACCATATTTACATGTATAATATTGACGCAAGCCCATACTATCCCGCCAACTTACAAAAGGATTTTGGGATGGAACTTTACTTTGGCGGCATTCCAAAACAGGAAATGCTTGCTGCACTCAAAGAGAATAAGAAGAATATCAGAAAGTTTCTGAGAAAGATTTTTGAAGAGCGGACAACGGTGAGACCAAACTTGCCGCCAGTGCAGCCACAACCGGGTTTTAGCCCTGGGCTTATAAAGTAAGAGGATTCCCCAAGCTGTTTTTAACAGAAATCTTTTCGGCGAGCTTTTCATTATTTATGCGCCAGTTTAACACCGGCTATTGTGATAATAATTGCGATAACGCCATCACTGAATGTTTGCAGCCTGTTAGCATTGTTTTTTATGGTAAGCAGAAACCTTTCGCATACGACCATTTGGAATGGACCCCCTATCAACATGATTCAAAATCATAAATCTTATTCCCATTACAGTGCAAATCACCCAAATTACCGCAACTTCGAATGAATAGCACGCTTTTTGACTTCTTTTAACCCATGAGCTTCTTTAATTTTTTCACCCAGGAAATAGCCATTGATCTTGGCACAGCAAATACGTTGATCATTTATAACGACGAGGTTGTTGTAAATGAACCATCAATCATTGCGTTAGATCGCAATAATCCCAAAATTGTATTGGGTGTTGGCAAAAAAGCGCTGATGATGCATGAGAAAACCCATGAAAGTATCCGTACTATCCGGCCCCTAAAAGATGGGGTGATTGCCGATTTTAATGCGGCAGAACTGATGATGAGGGAAATGATAAAGAAAATCAATCCGAAAAAATCTTTATTTGCCCCTAGCTGGCGTATGATGATTTGCATACCCAGCAGCATTACCGAAGTGGAGAAGCGTGCAGTAAGAGACAGCGCTGAGCAGGCAGGCGCCAAAGAAGTTTATCTGGTTCACGAACCACTGGCTGCCGCATTGGGAATGGGCATTGATGTAGAAGAACCTGTAGGTAATATGATCGTTGACATTGGCGGAGGCACTACCGGCATAACTGTCGTGGCACTGGCAGGCATTATCTGCGACCAGTCCATCCGTATAGCAGGAGACGAATTCACCTCAGATATCGTTGACACCATCCGCAGGTATCATAGCCTGCTTATTGGCGAGCGAACTGCGGAGCAAATTAAACTCCAGATTGGCGCAGCTATGAAAGATATTGATGACCCTCCCGAAGATATGCGTGTGCATGGCCGGGATCTTGTGACAGGCATACCCAAAGAAATAATAGTAACCTACCAGGAAATAGCGGAAGCATTGGATAAATCCATTTTTAAAATAGAAGAAGGCATTTTAAAAGCACTTGAGGCAACTCCACCTGAAATTGCCTCTGATATATACAACCGTGGCATGTTTGTAACCGGGGGCGGCGCGTTATTGCGGGGGATCGATAAAAGACTGCAAAACAAAATTAAGCTGCCGGTTCATATAGCGGACGACCCGCTTACCAGCGTAGTGAAAGGTACCGGGCTCGCGTTGAAACATTACAACAGCTACCCGTTTATTATGCGATAAAAATTTTGCCTTCAATAGATCAAAGACTTCGATGCCGGGTAAAGAGCTTTTACTCTACGCCGTTATACAACATCAATTCCCATTTGAGGTATATACCCGGCGCTGAATGTATTTACAACAGACCGTGGTGTAAGAACCGAAACTATTTGATTTTTGGGCAAAGGTAAATGGGTGTCGTACCCAAAAGAAGTCCAGTGATGCAACAGTTTACCGGCAATAAGCCAATGTTGTTCATTCATGAAAATAAAGGTGCCGCCGGGCAGGTTATCAATATTATCCAGGTAGGTGACTTTATTACCTGCATGGTTCATTCTTTCAGTGTGCAGGATGGCGTCAATTTGCTGTATAGAAGTTTTTTCAGTAAACTTATATTCGGGATTTCCTTTTAGCCAGTACATTTTAAAGCGGTAATGATCGTGCCTGCGACATTCGCAACAGGGCCGGTGACCCGCAGAGAAAGCACTTGCCTCATCGAAAAAAAACAACTCTGTATATAATCCCGGCGACATCACCGTTCTTCGCCTTTCTTTGAACTGCAGCGCACAGGTAAGCCAAGCCTTTAGTTTAAAGGGCCTTTGTATAAATTTTGTATCGTCATGCAATTGGCCGCGGTTGCCCAGCCATGCACCACGGGCAGTGGTATCAATAATATTTCCACAAGGATCAACCCTGTTTTGCATGAGTGGTTAAATTAGGATATCAAGTTACGACAAACACAACCGCGGAGAACATGGGAGGCAGAGGTTTTGCGGAGAAAAATATAATGTTTCGATACAGTTATTAACAAATGAAAAA
>JBBSBD010000292.1:0-7319 GCA_038251675.1 Chitinophagales bacterium
AGAAATAAATTCAAGATTATGATTCCACCGCAGTAATCTTCCATCACGGTCAGACATATAAAAGATACCCGGCAGACTGTTGATTATGGCATCTGATAGAAATTTTTCGGACTGGATTTGTTGTTCAGCTTGTTTTCGTTCGGTAATATCGGTGCCCGTTACAAAAACCCCAATTATTTCATTGGTGTCGTTTTTTGCTGGTTTGAATTTTATTGAAAATATTTTACTTGAACCGTCTGGTAGAGGAAAATTAAGCTCTGACGCTTCGGTTTTTCCGGCCAATACATTTCTATAAATATTCTTAACAATTTCTCTTCGCTCTGGCTGTGCATACTCCAAAATAGATTTACCTTTTTGGATAATCTGATCTAAGTATAACTTATACAAGTTATGAAATTGATTGTTGAAGGAAACGATAGTAAGATTGGTATCCAGGAGGATAAATGATTCTTCGGTATTGTTTATCAAAAGAGCCTTTTCAATTTCCGCTACTTTGCGCGCGGTAATATCCTGACAGGTACCAAAGGCTTTGATTGGTTTACCTGTCTCGTCATGAAAAATCTTCCATTTCTCTTCTACCCATTTTTGGTTTCCCTTGCCTGTAACCACCCGATGCTCAATTGAATGATAGTCTGTGTTGTTGGGGGAGGATTTAAAAACTGCATCTACTTCCAATCTGTCATCGGGATGAACATACTCTAGAAATAAGGTCTGCGTTACTTGATCTTGAAATGGTTCAAGTTCAAAAATCCGATACGTTTCCAACGAGCAAATTACTTTTAACGTTGACAAATCAGTTTCCCAACTGCCTAATTTTGCAACCGCTTGTGCCTCCACTAAACGTCTATCCGTTGCTTTCAGTTGTAGAATAATTTCATGGCGCTCTAATGAGTGGCGAATGGCGCGACTCAAAATCTTACTATTGATTTCATCCTTAATGAGATAATTCTGAGCGCCTTGCCGCAAAGCTTCTAACGCTACTTCGTCATCGGCCAATCCTGTTAAAATTATAAAGGCACTATCCGGAAAATAGGTGCGCATCTGTGTGGCGGTCTCCAACCCATTGCTATCGGGCAAGCCAAGATCAAGCAGTAACAGCACAATATTTTCCTGAGACAATTTTTTTGCGTCAGCAAAGCATTCTACTACAATCAAGGTACAATGTTGATAGATACTTTCCTTCAGCGCTTCCTTTATCAGGAAAGCATCACCGGGATTATCTTCAACCAGCAGGATTTTTATTTCATTGCCGCGAGTCATTTTTTGATTTTTAGAAGGCGAATACACTTGCCGATATGCTGCGTTTTAATTTTATATCAGCTTGAAAGGTCATTTTAGCGTATAAAAGGTAACAATTTTATAATCATTCCACAATTTTCTTCGCGGATACTATGCCCTATGTGGAATGAATTGACGCTTTTTGTCTTCGAATGACCTTTACCCAATTGTATAAGGGTAAGCATGCATGCCTTCAATTAACTCATTGGCTTATACTACTTGCTAAACAGGGATATGCGATTTGAAAGTTTATATTTATTAATTTCGTTTGCGTGCTGGGGACGGGATGCAGCTCCAAAATCCCAAACCGTCATAAAAAAAGGTCGTTATCTCACAAAATCAATTCCTGCCATGAATCACACTCAGCTAACGCATCTCTTACTGGATCAAAGCAAAGATTTTATTTGGATGATTAACCTTGACTTCCAATTGGTTTATGCTAACAAAAGTTATTTAAGCAGTGTGAAAATGCTTACGGGCAAGGAACATAAACTTTACGAATCTGCATTTGTAGAAGGCTTTGGTACGGGTTATATTGAAAAATGGAAAGCCTATTATAACAGGGCACTTAAAGGCGAGTATTTTGGAATAGAAGAGCACTTCTTTCATCCGGCATTAAATGAAATTCAATATGGTCAAACTACTTTTGAGCCTTTAAGAGGAGACAATAACAAAATTTTTGCTGTTGTCTGCCAATCCAAAGATATTACCCGAATAGTAAAGCAAAGTTCTGAGGCGAATCAAATGATGGATGCTTCTTTAGATATTTTTTGTACAATTAATGAACAGGGCAATTTTGTGTATGTGGGTGCTGCGTTATAATAGATCTTTTAAAATTTCAAACCATCATAAACAACAAAAAAATGAAATTATATTCTAATAAATAATCTTTATGGAACCCTACCACACGAACACAGAGTACAGAAAATTTTTTCTAGTGTGCATCGTTACACTACTTATTTTTTCATTAGATATATTAACTCCTCAAGGAATAAATGAATCTACTTTATACCTGATTCCCATTTTAGTTACCATTGGCATTTCGGGGAAGCGTTTCACAACCATCATTTCAATTACGGCAATACTACTAACCTTTGCAGGATTTTATCTTTCGCCTCCAGGATTAGCCAATAACATTGCAATTATTTCTCGTTTTTATGTTACTGTAGGAATTTGTGTTGTATGGTATATTCTTTTAAAGTATAAAGAAAAAGATAAAATAATAAAACAACAAAATGCGGAACTCATAAAAAATGAACTATTTAACCGCACCATTTTAGAAAGCAGCCCCGATTGTTTAAAAATATTGGACATAGAAGGTCGAATTCAGTTTATGAATTTAAACGGGCTTTGCCAGATGGAGATAGATGATTTTTCAACTTTTAAAAACAAAAATTGGCGGACTCTGTGGGGCAGTGAAAACGAAGCATTGGTAAAAGCATCAACACATAAAGCATTGAAAGGAGAAACGGCACGGTTCACAGTGTTATGCCCTACTGCGAAAGGCACACTTAAATGGTGGGATGTATTGGTATCGCCTGTATGCAAACCCGGTGAACCCGTGCAGCAAATAATTTCTGTTTCAAGAGATATTACCGAGCAAAAGATCAAAGAACTGGAAAACGAATTATTAGCCCAAATCAGTGTAAATTTTAATGCAGAAAACGATTATATAAGTGTAACAAAAGAGTTATGTAAATCAATTAGTAAAGCCGGAAAATTTGATTGGGTTGAATTATGGACTTTAAACCTTGAAAAAAGCCAAATTCAATTGCTTAGCCACTATGTAGCAGCCCCTGAAGATGAAAAATTTTATGACTACGGTCCTGATGTTAATGCACTTCAAATAGCTGAAGGCCTGGCGGGCAAGGTATGGTCTGAACGCGTGGAATTTCTCTGGAATGATATTGAAAACCAAACGGATTTTGTAAAAAGAGATGCAGCAAAAAAAATAGGTTTAAAAGCTGTGTTGGGTATCCCTTTAATCTTTAATAACGAAGTGGTAGGTGTTCTAAAGATTGGCACAAAGCAGGATGCCAGCCATTTAAAAAAGTATACCCAAATATTTAAGAATCTTGAGGGATTTATCGGCTCAGAACTCAACCGAAAAAAGCTGGAAAATGACTTGAGTCATTTGTTCAATACAATTCCGGATATCCTTTGCCTGGCGGATTTTAAGGGAAGGTTCCTGAAGATAAATAAAGCTGGCTGTGAGTTGCTGGGCTACAGCGAGGAAGAAATCCTGTACCATACCTTTCACGAATTTGTACACCCGGAGGATAAGGATATTTTTACCAATGAGTTGCTGCGCCTGGGGCATGGAGAAAACATCTTCAAATTTGAGAACCGCTACCTCAGCAAAGGAGGTGATATTATCTGGCTAAGCTGGTATTGCAGTTCCGCATTTGAAGAGGGGTTAATCTATGCCACCGCCAAAAACATTACAGAAGAAAAGAAACTTAGGGAATTGAATCGTGAGGCCAGAAGTTTGGCCAAAATTGGAAGTTGGGAGGTGGATTTGGTGAATCAAAAGATATTTTGGTCAGACGAGGTTCACCAATTGCATGAAACAGACCCAAAATCTTTTGTGCCCAATTTGGAAACTGGCATAAATTTTTATAGAGAAGATTTTCGCCAAATGGTGCAGTTAAACGTTGAAGAATGTATTTCCACCGGAGAACCATTTGATTTTGAAGCTGTGTTGGTCACTGCTAAAAAGAAGGAACTGTGGGTGCGTGCCATTGGGAATACTGAATTTGCAGACGGTGTGTGCAAGCGGATTTACGGAAGTTTTCAGGATATAAACTCACTTAAAGAATCAGAAAACAGGCTACTTTCTGTCTCTGAAAATCTACCGGGAATAGTATATCAATATCTTATTCATCTGGATGGAACTGATTCGGTCCGGAATGTTTCAGGAGCGGTTGAGCAAGTGTGGGGTTTTACACCTAATAGGGTAGTAGAGAATTTAAACCTGGTTTGGGATCAAATTAAGGCGGGTGGCGACTATGAGGAGGTTCAGGCAAGTGTACTTAAATCCGTTCAAACAAAATCAAGGTGGACTAGTCGCTTCAAGTATGTGATGCCATCTGGTGAACTTAGGACACATTTAGGTAGTGGAACACCCAATTTTTTGGCAGACGGGACTATTTTATTCAATTCAATAATACTTGACGTTACACAGGAGGCAAAAAACGAAGAGTTGCTTTCTCAAGCCAGCCAAATGAGCCGCATAGGAAGTTGGGAGCTTGACCTAATAAACCAGGATGGAGACAATATGTTCTGGTCTCCTATGGTAAAGGAAATATTGGAAGTGGACGATAGCTACAACCCTACCTTAACAGGCGGAATAGAATTTTATCTCGGGGAAAGTAACCAACGAATACAGCATGCAGTTAATACCTTAATTAATGAAGGCCTCGAGTTTGATGAAGAGTTGTTATTGCTTACAGGCAAAGGACATGAACGATGGATCCGTGCCATTGGTAAAAGCGAAACGGCAAATAACAAGCGCACTAAAATTTATGGCAGTTTCCAGGATATTAATGAAAGAAAAAAATCAGCAATTAAACTGGCAGAAAGTGAAAACAGGTTTCGTACCATTTTAGAGGCTGAACCGGAATGTATAAAATTGTTAGGCCCCGGTGGCGAATTATTAATGATGAACCCGGCTGGCCTGGCAATGATTGAAGCGGATAATGAAGAACAGGTGATAGGTAAATCTGTGCTGGGAATTCTTTTACCTGAGCACAGGTCAGCATTTTCAGCTCTTACAAAAAAGGTTTTTAAAGGTGAATCCGGGAAACTTGCATTTGAGATAGAAGGATTGAAAGGGACCCACCGCTGGCTGGAAACGCATGCTGTTCCAATGAAAAATGAGCAAGGAGATATTATTTCTTTATTGGGAATAACCAGGGATATCACCGAACATAAAAAAGCAGAGGTAAACATCCTACGATCCAATGAACGTTTTGAAAAAGTAACCGAAGCTACGGATGATGCCATTTGGGATTGGGATATCGTCAACCAAACCTATTACCGCTCAAAAGCCATTAAAAGATTTTTTGGAAAAGACGCTGCAGGATTATTTTCTGAGGGTGATATGTGGTCGAAAGACCATTTTCATCCGGAAGACCGTGCCAATATCAAAAGTAGTTTTTACGAAGCAATTGCTAACCCCTTAATTACCCGATGGGAATTGGAATACAGGGTAATTAATGAACTCGGGGAAACACTTTATGTAATTGACAGGGCAGTAATCTATAGAAATAACGGAGGAAAGGCCGTTCGTATGGTAGGCGCTATGACTGATGTTTCTGAACAAAAACAAATGACATTGCAATTAAACGAACTTAACAAATCACTTCAACAATATACCCTTGAACTGGAACGCTCCAATGAAGAATTGGAGCAATTTGCTTTTGTGGCCTCGCATGATTTGCAGGAGCCCCTGCGAATGATCTCCAGCTTTATGGATCTATTGAAACGAAAATACGGAGATCAACTTGACGAAAAGGGGCACCAGTATATTCATTTTGCTACCGATGGTGCCAAAAGAATGAAGCAGATCATCCTTGATCTGCTGGAGTATTCCAGAACAAATAAGCCCACTGAAGGAAGAGAAGAAGTAGATATGAACGAAGTAATTTCTGATTTTAAACAGTTAAGAAGACAACTCATTTCAGAAAAAAAAGCTACCATCCAATCTAATGATCTGCCAACATTGAATACCTATAAAGCAGCTATCACTCAGATACTTCATTGTTTGCTGGACAATGCACTCAAGTACTCCATAGAAGGTACCCCGCCAATAGTGGAGATTAACGCTGTAGAAAATGAAAAAGAATGGCAATTTTCTATCAAAGACAACGGGATAGGTATAGAACTTCAATTCTATGATAAAATATTTATCATTTTTCAAAGATTGCACAACAAGGATCAATATGCCGGAACAGGAATAGGTTTATCTATTGCCAAAAGACATGTTGAATTTTTGGGTGGGCGGATTTGGTTGGAGTCTAAACCGGGAGAAGGTTCAATATTTTATTTTACAATTCCTAAAATTAAATAATATGGATAAGCAAAAAATGAAACTCGCCCACATCCTATTGGTGGAAGACAATGAAGGGGATATTTTACTCACTCTGGAAGCTTTTGAAGAATGCAAATTAAAAACAGAAGTTAGCATTGCGAGAAATGGCAAGGAAGCCCTCGATTTTGTACTTAAGAGAGGCGCATTTGCCGATGCAAAGAAGCCGGACCTTATTCTTTTGGATATCAACATCCCCATATTCAATGGCCATGAAGTTTTACGGCAGATCAAGACCGATCCAGTTCTCATGAAAATACCGGTAGTTATGCTCACTACATCATCCAATCAAAAAGACCTGGATGAGGCCTACGGAAACCACTGCAACTGCTATGTGAAAAAACCACTCGAAATGGGTGAGTTTCTAAAGGCTATACTAAAAATTGAGGAATTTTGGTTGCAACTAACCACATTATCAAATTAATCTGATGAAGGAAATGTATAATCTGGAATTCAATTAGAATAAAGTTAGTAGATTCATGCCCATTACTTAAGCTTAGTCAAGCATGTGCCCCCTTTGAACCCCTCAAAGTACATGCTTAAGTTGACCTAAGTTTTAAACAGTGAGTCTACCCCTTTGCCACTTATAGATTTTGTAGTTGAATACCTAAAACCAATTCGTGTGTACCACCTGCGGTGCTGCCTATCCCAAACTTCTTATACTCATAGGCATATCCAAATGAAAACTTATTTTTAACCAACATACCTAGTGTGCCCACCACTGTATGATCGTTGCGCATGGAGATGCCCAGCCATTTGTTACTATCCATTGAAGCGCGAACTCCTGCTTCGAAAAGTGCAGGCCTCAACCTATCAATGCGCAAAAAGCTGTTGGTAATCAGGTCTACGCGTTGATTGATATGAAAGGTATAACCAGCCATTATGTGATGTCTCTTTTCCGTTTGCCTGTTAAACACTTCCTCATTACCCGAAACAGAAAGTTTGGCGACAT
>JBBSBD010000293.1:0-7297 GCA_038251675.1 Chitinophagales bacterium
AACATTTCAATAAACTTTCCGCGGCAGACTGGTTGACTAAACATTCTTCGATAAGTGAAGAAGATTTCAAAAAGGAACCCCATAGAAACAGGTTATCAGTTTTAATGAGCAGAACAAATCACCTTGCATCTCACTACGGGCAACTATTATTCTTAAAAAAATAGATAGTCATGAACGTCATTCAAAAATTAGCATCGTCGCTTAACCGCAGGGATGAAGTACCTAACCAGGAACTTGCAAAGCAAATAGCAGGTAAGAATGATAAGAAAGCAGTGAAAGAGCTTATTGACAACCTGGCGAACAAGAGCAGGGATATAGAAAACGATTGCATAAAAGTTCTCTATTAAATTGGAGAACGTAAGCCTGCATTACTGTCCCCTTATTCTAAAATTTTTGTTGAATTACTTGACAATAAAAACAACCGCCTGCAGTGGGGAGCAATGACGGCATTGAATACAATCGCACCTGATAGACCTGAAGTAATTTACAAGGCGCTTCCGAAAATAATTGAGTCGGCAAATAATGGCTCCGTTATCACAAAAGACTACTGCGTAAATATTTTAATTAGTCTTTGTTCGATCAAAGAATATTCTGTAAAAGCTTTCCCATTGCTTATCGAACAGTTGCTCAATAGCCTTACAAATCAATTGCCGATGTATGCAGAAAAATCGATACCGATCATTAATGAAAAAAATAAAGCGCTGTTTGTAAAAACGCTCAGCTCCCGCCTCAATGATATCAAAAAAGACACAAAAAGAAAAAGGGTAGAAAAAGTGATTAAAAAATTTAGCTATCGGTAAATAATTTATTCTAGCAAATCCGAGCCGAAGTTTATAAGCAATTAATAAATTACTGTCACAGTTCCTCTTCGCACAACATTTTTTTCTTCCTTATGTGAATACCGCGCTATCCAAACATACATTCCCGGCGCAGCGATCTCGCTACGCATTTTACCATCCCACTTTTTATAAGGGTCATTGCTTTTGAAAACAAGCTGCCCCACCCTGTTATACACCATCAATGTGTAATCTTTTAGCGTACTTAAAATACCGAAGGGGCCAAAGTGATCATTTAGAAGATCGCCGTTGGGAGTAAAGGCTGTAGGAAAAAAAATGAATCCGCAATCAGCCATTATGTTCATAGTATCCCGTAAAGTACATCCCAGGTTATCGGTCACTTCTACAAAGTAAGTTCCTTCGTGGGTTACGCGATAATTCGGAGAAGATGAATTGTCCTGCCACCGATACCTGCTGAAAACTCCCGGAGATAAAGTGATTGTATTGCCGGGACATAAAGTGGTGTCGTTCCCCAGGAAAACAGGTTTAGGGTTTTCATTAGGTATTGTTATTACTAATGATACCATACAACCATTTTTATCCATGGCAGTCACATCGTAATCACCGGCATACACATTGTTCAAAGCCGGTCCTGTATTGTTTTGGCCAGGCCATAAAAAAGTGTATGGCGATGTTCCCCCACTTACAAACACTCTTGTATTGCCGTTGGCCAGATTACAATAAGCAGGTTTGGTTGTGATGGCAACGTCTAAAGGCTGAGATTCTGTAACGACCACAAATGAATCAATACTACAGCCAACAGCATCTTTCAATAGCAAATGATATGAGCCGGCGGCCAGGTTGCCGATGGCATTACTATTAAACCCCTGGCTTACATTTGTCCATTGAAAATTATATGGCGGAGTACCTCCGGCAACAATTGCGTCAGCAGTTCCTGTAAGAGCCCCGGCACATAGTACATCTTTGTGTAAGAAGCGGAGATTGATTGCTGATGATGGTAAAATATTTGCAGTGTCATTTCTTATACAACCATTATTATCCTTCACCACTATTATGTATTGACCGGCAGCAACATTATTTATGAAAGTGCCTGGCACGTTCCCGGGATTCCAGGTGTACTGGTAATTGCCTGCTCCTCCCTGAACTTCTATTGATGCACTTCCGTTATCATCTCCGCAAAAAGTATTTTGAACTTTTATGATTGAAGTAATCTCTGGCGGTTGATGAATGTTTGCATTTGTGAATGCCTTACAACCATTGGCATCTGTAACTGTTGCAACATAATTTCCGGCGCTAAGATTACCAATTACCGGCGTCGTTATTCCCGGTGCGGACCATGAATAAGTATAAGGGCTGTTTCCACCTGATGCTGTAACGGTGGCCATTCCATCATTGCCATTAAAGCAACTGGCATCTTTTGAAGAAACAATTGATGCAGCCAGGTCGCCTGTGTTCTGAAGATTAATATCAATGATTTTGTAACATAAATTTTTATCGACGACGGTAACCGTGTAAACGCCCGAAAAGAGATTGGAAGCAGACGCAGTACTGCTTACTGCAGGATTCCATGTATATGAATACGGAGGCGCACCGCCTGACATAATAATATCAATACTTCCATTACCCGATTTGCAATCGGGTAATTTGGTGGTAATCGTATGCAACAAAGGCCGAGGTTCTCCCAGGGAAATATTTGCGGAAGCAGGGCAACCTTCGGAATTTAATATGGTAACATTATAGTCACCGGCTCCAAGATGAACAGCCGTTCGCGACGTTTGCACAGGGCTCGTATTCCACACATAACTTACGGAGGAACTGTCTCCAACAAAATCAACAGTAAGTGAGCCGGTGGTATCATCATGGCATCTTATAGGAGTTACAATTGAGGCATTAATATTTTCAATGATCTCGAGGTTAGGTAGTAAAAATGTGGAAGAATTATTCCCAGGCCCTGATACCGTCAAAGTAACTTTATAATTACCTCCTAACGTATAAGCGTGGGTTGGGTTTGCCGCTGCAGATGTATTTTCTATTCCGGAAGCCGGATCGCCGAAATTCCAAAGAAAAGATGTGGGACATAACGTAGATGTGTTTTCAAAATTTACCCGAAGATTACTTGAGCAGCTATATGTAAAGGAAGGGATACTTGCAGGTGCTTCTTCAATGGTAAAGTCATCTACGGCAAAACCATCAAAATCGTTGCACCCGCTTCCGCTTGCAAATACAAAACGAAAAATGACTGCTGGTTGTCCTGCAAGTTCGGGTACATTATGCTTGGCCAAAACCCAGCCGGCGCTTCCATTACTTACTATGCATCCGGGTTTCGAACTCTGGATATTTCCCGACCATCCGTTTTTAGTTGCCAGGCCAGGAATTGAGGCATCATTAAACCATTTTTCGGGAAGGCAGTTACCTGTTTCATTCACACTCCCCAATACCTGCCATGTTGCTCCGTTATTAATTGAGTATTGCAAGTTAGCTCCATCATTATCTCTCTCGGTTTCCCAAAATACTTTACACGTTATATAGGGATCGTTAAGATTTGTAAAGTTGAAACAGGGAGTCTGCAGCCATGCAATTTCGTTATCATTATAGGCAGTTTTATTTAGTCCTCCGGCCATCCAACATCTTATTCCTGCAGCAGCCTTGTTGATAACAGGCTTGGATGGTATCCCCCACGTCCAGTCAGAAAAAGTACCGCCAGTGCTCCACCCGCCGTTTGATGTTTCAAAACTTTCGTTAAAGGGAAAGCTACCAATTCCCCCGTTACATTGAGCCGAGACTGACAAAGAAGTTGTTAAGAAAAGAAGAGTCGTGAAAACAATTACGCTTAATATAAAATTAAGAATATGACTCATCTTTGCTTTCATATTTCTAAAGGCAGTTAGGAAGAAAATGACACATTATAACCACAGCCCAAATTGATAAAATTACATCCCTATACCACCTCTGCAATCTTTGAATATTTCCAGCCTTCACGACGTTGATGGCTTGTTTTACTACGTGTTCCGGCTGCATAATGCCTGCATAAATTCACCATTTTAATGGTAGTTAAATATACTTTATTAATTTGACGGCCTTACCGAAAATATAAAAAATGTAATCATTGAATACCTGGCCGGTGGCATGTTGAAACAAAAAAATGCACTTGGGAATTTATTCAATCCCAAATGCATTTTCCTGATAAACCCGGAAACTTTTTAAATCACTTTCCTTACGACTTCATTATAACCCTCCACTTTCCTGGAAGGAATTGTTATTGCCCTGGCTATCCGGGTTTACCTTATCGTTTTGACTGTTCCGTGACCGACGAGTGCTAAAGTTTCTTTCAGCGTCAAGAATATCCTTATCCCTGTCTGCTTTCAAAGAACGGATTTGTTGTCTCTTTGCAGAATGACTTAAACTTTTGTCATTTCTTGTGTCCCGAATCTGGGTTCTATAATCATTTTTTATAGACTGAATTTCGAGAGACAGTTTATAAGGCATTCTCCTGCTGCCATAGTTGGGATACATATATCCATAAGGATTGCCAAAATACGGATATCTAAAATAGGGATAACCATAGCCGATGCCATAACCAATTGATGGAACGATCACCACCCTTGGCCTTGAGGTATAGTAATGGCCGCCTTTTCTCTGTGCTGATACACCCATGGATACTGAAAGTGACACCAGCATAATTATTATTGTTTTCATATAAAAATTGTTTTTTAATTCTTATTTTATTAGACGTCGAAGCGTATGCAAAAGGTTGGGTTATTTGCCTTGTAACTGTATTTTAACGCTCCTTTAAAACTCGTGAGGGAAGAATGGAAAAAATGAAAAGCAACTTTATTTTCATCACCATTTATCAAAAAAAATCATAGCTGCATCAAATCATTCTATACATTTATTAAAAATTAGTATTCAATGAAAAAAATAATATTCTTTGTGTTTATTTGCTCGGGATTCAATGCCTGTAAGCCTGCGAGTGACGCCGACAATAAACCAAAACAAGATATACTTGCATCTCATCTTGACACAACTGTAAGCCCTGCTACTGATTTTTTTGAATACGCCAATGGAGGATGGATAAAACAAAACCCCATTCCGGCATCCGAAAGTGGCTGGGGAATTGGAAACCTGGTGCAGGAAGAATTATATAATCGCCTGCGAAAAATAAATGAAGATGCGGTAAAAGAAAATGCCACAGCCGGTACAGTAAGGCAGAAAATTGGTGATTTCTGGCAAAGTGCCATGGATAGCGCTGCCCTCGAAAAGGAAGGCATTTCTCCTTTAAAAAATGATCTCGATAAAATAAACAGCATAAAGAATACGGCCGATCTCCTCAATGAAGTTGCTGATCTGAAAACAAAAGGCGTTCGTTGCCTGTTTGGTGATTACGTTTCACAGGATGATAAAAACAGTGAGGTGATGGCTTATAAACTTGACCAGGGCGGGCTCGGTATGCCAAACCGTGATTATTATTTCAAAACTGATACCCGTACCGAAACAGTGAGAAAAGCTTACAATGAATATCTTCTAAAAACATTCAGGCAACTGGGAAACAACGAAACAGAAGCGCGAAAAAAAGCCGATGCAGTTTACAATCTCGAAAAAAAACTTGCCAATGCAAGCCGCAAACTGGAAGACCTCCGCGACCCTTATAAAAATTATAACAAGATGGATGTGGACGCATTGGCCAAACTGGCGCCAAACATTAATTGGAATAATTTTACAAAAAATGTTGGTATCACCAGGCTGGATTCTGTAATAGTTGGCCAGCCGGAATTTTATACTGAGCTAAATCACGAGATTGCATCTACTGATATAAATGACTGGAAAAGCTACCTGCAGTTTCATCTTATACAAAGCAACAGTGGCTATCTCGATTCCGTAAGTTTTAATAATGCATTTGTTTATTACCAAAACCTTAGCGGCGCCAAAGAACCAAGGCCGCGCTGGAAAAGGGTTCTTGATGCTGAGGAGAATGCTATGGGAGAAGCATTAGGCCAGCTTTTCGTAAAAGAGTATTTCAACGAGAAAGCTAAGAAACGCTATAGCGGCTTAGTCGGGGCCATCCGCGATGCTTATAAAGATCGAATAAATAATTTATCATGGATGAGCGACAGCACCAAACAAAAGGCATTGGCCAAATTATCTGCAATCACGCCGAAAGTAGGCTACCCTGATAAATGGAAAGATTTCAGCGCCTTAAAAATTGACAAAGGCCCTTTCGTTTTAAATATGCAAAGAGCAAGTACATGGTGGCATAATTATAATTTCAACAAACTCGGCAAGCCGGTTGATAGAAGTGAATGGGATATGACACCGCAGACTTACAATGCTTATTACAATCCTAGCAACAACGAGATCGTGTTACCTGCAGGTATTTTCGCAGTACCCGGCTATAGAGACGAAGACCTTGATGATGCACTGGTATATGGTTATGCTGCCGCTTCAACCATTGGCCATGAAATGACGCATGGCTTTGATGACCAGGGCCGCCGGTATGATCCAAAAGGCAATTTGACCAATTGGTGGAGCCCCAAAGACTCTGCTGAATTTAGTGACCGCGCTAAGAGGATTATTAATGAGTTCAACGAATTTGTTCCAGTTGATACATTGCACATTAATGGCAATGCCACACAAGGTGAAAATATAGCAGACCTTGGGGGTATGTTGTTGGGACTTGACGCTTTTAAGAAAACCGAAGCGTACAAAAAGAATGAAAAAATCGGTGGCCTTTCCCAATTACAAAGATATTTTTTAGGCTATGCGCTTGGGTGGATGTATGAAGAACGAAAAGAGCGGTTAGCCAACCAGGTTATGATAGATGTGCATGCGCCAGCAAAAGAGAGAGTGAATGGCCCCGTTGTAAATGTTCCTGATTTTTATGAAGCATTCGGTGTAAAGCCGGGAGATAAAATGTACAGGCCAGAAAGCCTGAGAGTAAATATTTGGTAAACATTTTTTACGACTTGAATTATATAAACGGTGGCAGGCTTCAAAAGAAAAAGGATCAACTTAAAGGCGGGTCGCTTTTCCCTGCTGGTCGAATGAGTGTTCATTTCCGGATAAAATCAAGATTACTTTATTACCTATTTTTGAAAAATGAATTCAGAAAAATTAAAAAATCTCCAGGCGCCACTGAAACAAAAGTATCGTGACCAGGGTGATTCAGCCATTATAACACTTAAAGCACAGGGCAAAATTGGTGAAGGCATTTCATGCAAAGTAGAAACGGGGAAAGCCTTTGTTGAAGCAGGTCTTCATCCTGCAACCGGCGGCAACGGCATGCTTGCCTGCTCCGGCGACTTATTACTTGAAGCATTGGTTGCATGCGCAGGGGTAACGTTAAGCGCTGTTGCTACTGCCATAGGTGTTGAGATAAAAGACGGCACTGTAAACGCAGAAGGTGACCTGGATTTTAGGGGAACCCTCGGTGTCTCTAAAGAAGTACCAGTTGGATTTAAATCCATTCGACTTACATTTTCTATTGAAGCGGATGTGAGTGGTGA
>JBBSBD010000294.1:0-7215 GCA_038251675.1 Chitinophagales bacterium
AAAATTTCCCATACAAAGTGGCCTTGCATAAATACCTCCTATCAAGACTGTTTTCGCCATCCAGTTCATAATTGCAAATCCCAGGTATAAAGCGCCTGCAATTTGTATGATTAAAATGAAGAACTCGGATGTTCCCTGTCCAACTTTATTTAAAATTTCTTCCGGTAAAAATGATGCAGCTACACCAATAAGCCCTGTTATAAAAGAGCTTGCGACCATTAAATGTTTTGTATTCATTTTTTAATTGTGATTACTTTTCATCTTATACTTTGTTTCAAAAAATCAGTCGTAACAACTTTCGCAAATTCTTTATTTAGACTTGCAAGTGCGGTTTGGTGAATAAGCTCTGCGGAGTAATTTTGTCCGTCTAATCCCTTTTTATTGAAAGTAGCGGTAGCATCAGAAACAAGAAAAACATCGAAACCATAATTGCCTGCCATCCTTGTTGTTGTTGAAACGCAATGGTCGGTAGTTAAACCAACGATAACGAGTTTTGTGATTTTTAAATTGTCAAGTTGCTCCTTTAGTCCTGTACCGATAAAAGCACTGTTGACATTTTTTTTAATTACAAGTTCGCTATTCATTGGTTTAACCAAATCCTTAAATTCATTTCCAATATTTGTTTCATGCAATAAGGATGAGGCATTTGAGGAGCAATGTTGAATATGAAAAATTGGGAGATCATGTTCTCTCCAAAGCATCAAAAGTTCTCTTGCATTTTCTTCCGCATCTGGATTGTTTCTTTCGCCACCCCAATACTCAATATTGTCAAATCCTTTTTGAATGTCAATCAGGATTAATGCCGGTCTGTCTATTTTAGTAATATGCATTTTTTATTATTAAATTCTTTATAGCAATTGCTCAAAATACTCGCCTGTTTCATTTTCTTTATCAATAAAAAGCAGTTCTAAAATCCAATGTCTTTTATCTCCATTTGCATCTAATAGAAACATATCATTATGATTTTCGGGATGAATATCCAAATCCAAACTTCTCGGATCGTTGTTCTACATTGTCTGACTTTTTCCTAATCACTTTGATTTATTTTAATTTATTTTTTTGAAGAACTTCCTTCAAGAGAATTTAAATGGTGCTTAAAAAACCAAATTTCTCAATATTATTAAGTCTTCATTCCAGTTCAATTATTTGGTTTTTTACAGTTCCTTATTTGGTGTCTGGTATTTTTATTCAGAATAGTTCACAATTGCTTTATCTACTTTCTTGTTGCTGTTAAAATTCATAACCTCAACTGACTTTTTGTTGGTCGCAGTGTTTATGTAATAAATTGTCAAACCATTAACGCCGATCAATAAGTCTAAAAGTTCAAATTTTAAATTTGGGATTTTTTCAATTCCAACTGCCCAATATTTTCTAACGTTATTCTTTCCAGTAATTATTCCTCTGCTTTCTGGAAAAAATTTTAATGCCATTGGTGTTTCAATAGAAAAGTCATCTGAATAATGTGATAATATTTTATCAAGGTTGTGTGAGTTCCAGGCCTCAATCCATTCTTTGGCAAATGCAGTTGCAAATGTTGTTGTCATATTTTTTATTTTAAGAAATTTCCGTCAATGATTAATAGTTTTACTCCTCCCTTTGAGATAGAGCGATGTGAACTTAAATCGTTCGAAACGATATAGGACATACCTCTTGTCAATATTGATTTTTTCCCATTCTCTAGTTCAGTTACAAATTCCCCTTCTAAACAATGTACAATATGTCCTTTTTGACACCAATGATCTGCGAAATAATTTTCTGAATACTCTACAAGCCGCATTTTGAAATTGTCAAACTGTAAAGTCTGCCAATATGCAATTCCTGTTTCTCCTTTATGTTCAGTCTTTTCAACTGTTGTCCAGTCTATTGTCTGAAATGGTATTTTGTGCATAATATCTTTTTAATGATTAATCCCTTTTAATACATTCTTGCCAAATTAGGAGTGGATGGTTTAGTAATATGCATTTTTATTTAGTATATACATTATAGCAATTGCTCAAAATACCCGCCTGTTTGATTTTCTTTATCAATAAAAAGCAGTTCTAAAATCCAATGTCTTTTATCTCCATTTGCATCTAATAAAAACATATCATTATGATTTTCGGGATGAATATCCAACTCCAAACTTTTCGGGTCTGCTGGCTGTTCGTGAGGATATTTTCCTACAATATGCCCCGCAATTTCGCCACCGAAAGTGTAACCATATTCAGTTGCTTTTTCAACAACATATTGAAACAGATCAGATGATCTTAAAGATGTTTGCTTGGCACACCAATCCTTTGTTTCATACCAGGCTTTTTCAACATCGTTTTTAATTTTTAATTTACCTGCATTGCTACCTAACACATAAGTTCTCCCTAAGTCGGCTTCATAGCCATCCACAATTGGCCCGAAGTCCAGGATCACAATATCATCTTCCTGTATTATTTCATCAGGTGGATTATCTGGATAAATGCATAAAGTATTTTTACCCGCTCTCACGATTTTTTTGTGCCAGTGATCTTTAATGCCAAATTTTTCAAATGCCAAATCACAAACTTCCGCAGAAAGTTGCGCTTCTGATTTGCCCGGAATAATTAAATTACTTTTTTCGACAGCATCAAATAGCTTAATGGTAATTTGTTCTGCGTGTTCTAAGTTTTTCTTAGTCATTTTAATTTGTTTTTTAGCTGTATTTATTTTGCTATACACTCTACAGAAATTAAAATGCCGGCTGGAAATGGCATCACCTGCGGTACACTGCGAGCCGGTGCATCATCAGGAAAAAATTCCTGGTAAACTTTGTTTATAATGCTAAAGTCATTACCAGTTACCATAAATATGGTTGTCTTCACAACTTTGCTAAGATTGCTGCCCGCTTCTTCTAAAATGATTTTAATGTTTTGAAAACATTGCCTGGCCTGCTCTTCAAAATTATTTGAAACAACAGCCCCCGTTATGGGATCAATGCCTGCCATTCCTGAAAGGAAGATTAAATTGTTTGCCATAACAGCCTGTGGAAAAAGTGGCGACATGCGGGCAACCTTTGATGTATTGAAATTTTTTCTTTGTATCATATTTATTTTTTAAAAAATGTTTAGCAATGTTTGTTCAAAATATTTTTAAAGTGTTTGCTTTATCAATCAATTCAATGCTTTCTATTTTATGAAAAATCCGGGAATAGAACAGACGCATTATGCTATTTTATTTTTTGATAAATAGTCTCAACCTTAACGCAACTATTTATAGTCTGATAAACTACACAGTATCTTTCAGTAAGCTTTGATAAGGTTTTAATTTGTTCAGGTGAAACATCTGAGTCAATATCAAAATAAAGCCTGATAAATTTAAACCGCACCGGGACTTCTTTTGAAACACCCAATGTCCCTCTAAAATCTAATTCACCTTCAGCCCTGATAGTTCCACCTTTTATTTTAATTCCAATGGCAGTAGCCACAGCTTTTAAAGTAACACCGGCACAGGCAACTAAAGCCTGCAACAGTAAATCACCAGAACACGCAAGCATTCCTGTTCCACCCGTAGCAGGATGCAGCCCGGCTTCTATTATTGCGCGACCCGTTTCAATTTTGCATGATACTCCTTCGCCAATCGCACCTTCAGCCTTTAATAAAATAATCGCCGATTCAGGATCTGACTTATATTTTTCTTTTAGCGGGGCTTGTAAATTTTTAAGTTCTATAGAATTCATGTGTAAATGATTGAGTGTTTCAAAATCCAAAAAAAATTTATACTTCCTTTTTTAAATCCCGGTTAAAAACCTGAAATTATATTGTTCATAGTTTCATTTTTACTTCTCCAACCAATTATAGCTTTTCTATTAGCTATTCCAAATAGCTTTATAAGCATCAATAAATTTTAATAATGCGGCTTTTGTTTCGTCGTCAAATATTTGTCCCTGTTCGTTAATTTTTCCTTTTATACCCTGTATCAATAATATTGTTTCGTCCGTAAACTTTGCCATAACGGTTTTCATTATCAGCTGTAATTCTTCATGCCCTTTCTGTCCACTTGCAGAGGCTGTTATTAGACCTGTAGGCTTGTCGGAAAAAACTGTTGTGGCAACACACCATTCAATTGCATTTTTCAGTCCGCTCGGAATACTAAAAACATATTCAGGGGTGCAGATTATTATTCCATCAGCATTTTCTATATTCCTTCTAAATCTTATTATTTCTTTCGGTGGATTTTCTGTTGAAAGTTCCGGGTCAAAATGTGGTAGTGTTCTCAAGTCCTTAAAAACAGTCAAATTGAAAAAGTCTTTTGTCAGGTTCGCGAAATAGTCCACGAGTTTTTCGTTTGCAGAATCTTTACTTGCACTTCCGATAATTACAAAAATATTTTTCTTTTTTGTCATTGTTTTCTGTTACTTGGTTACAGTCTCATTACGCTTACGGTTATTGAAAATGCACTTACCGTTGAGGTTTCATCTTCTACTTTTGCCATTTTATTTTCCAGGGTGGATTTAATCTGTTGTCTCCTGCGTAATAAAAAATCAACTGATTATTATCAGGGTCCTTCACTCTTGCCTCTCTCCATAACCAACTTTTATTGTTTGGCATTTCTTCAATTTCAAGGCCTTTGCTTATGAGTTCCTTAATACAATCATCAAGATTTTCACATTCAAAATAAATATGAATACCATCACCAGTTGGAAGTTGTGCCACCTGACGTATTGAAAAAGTGGAGTTTCCGTCTATGCATTGAAATCTGGCATAATGTGGTAAGGACTCCACAATGAGTTTCAATCCTAATATCTTATAAAACGGGATAGCGCTTGTCAGGTCTAAGGATGGAACAGTTATTTGATTTAAGTTCATTCTATAAGTTTTATTATCTGAGAATACGTCTTTGTCCCACTTCCTGAATTCATAGTACTTGCTTTTGGGTTCTCCTGTCCAACCATTGATTCCTTTTTTCTTTGGTAAAAAATAGCCATGGACATAAATCAATGGAACAATGAGAGTTGAAAGAAATATCATCGAGACTTCTCTTCCAAAGGAGACTGAAACCCCGCAAATAATTATAAGTGTCAATAGATACTTGGCAACTCTACGGATTTTAGGTGTTTGTTCTTCAAAGTGCCCCATAAGAATATTTCCTAAAGCATAAATTATGCTTACAATTGCTATTTCAAACCAAAGTGATTCTGTTATCCACATATGAATCTATTTTTGAAAGTTTGTATTTATGAAATTTGTAAACAAGCGCCACTCAGCAACTTAATGCGATCATTGAGAATTTTCCATGTTCTGATATAACGAAATTGTCCGCTAACAGGTCTTCCTAACATTACACCTTTTGTGTCATAAACAACGATAGAAGTTGCAGTGTCTCCAATAAGAATTAACTCTTCAAACTTTGGAACGAGTTGTTCAACTGTCATTTGTCTGAACTTGTGTGAATTCAAATCCATTTCTTTGGTTATCACTTGTCCATTGGGTGCTAAAAATAAAAGGTCATCATGTAAAATATTCTCGATGAATTTAATATCACTTGTCTTGATTGCTTCAATTAGTTGATATTCTAATTTCATTATTCTTCTTTTGTGAGTTGCATTTTTCTTGTGTATTTTATGATAATTTCTTTTGCTTAGTCTAAATCCATTTAAGTCATTTGATTTATATTTTACTTTGAGTAGCGACCAGCCTGACAATATTTATTTAAGATCTTCTCTAGACATTTTGCTTTATCTATAAGTTCGTCGCTCTCTATATTCTTTACAGAAATTACGGTTAGTAATTCTTTATACAATTCCGGCAGTTTCAAAATTCCTGCCACCTGATCTTTAACCCATTTATTGTAAGCTATCGGATAAGTTTTGTGTTTGATAAACAGCGTTTGCAGAAATTTTTGAAAAGCTGTATATAATTTATCGAATGCCTGAAAATGTAACCCTCTTTTAACGAAAACTGGAATATGGTCTAAGTCATAAAGGCAAGCTTCCTTTGCTAATTGAAGTCTTTGGTTTTGGAGTGTGTCGTCGTAATATGGCAACCACTTCAATTTTAATTTTTTGAAATATTCACCTTCATTGATCAATGGTATAGAATATAGTAACCTGTTTCCTATTTCAACTTCAAAGGAATCTACAGCAGTGCCATTTTCCCAAATAGCAGGTTCAAAAATGCCATCAATAATATCTAAATGTATTTGAGCAAATCTGTTTGATTTTAAATAATGGTCTATCCTTGAATTGGAATTCAGGAACAACTGCCAGGTATTCTCAATCGCCAAAATTTCGTTTTTTTTGCAGGAGTCAGAAACCAGGACAGCCATGTCTATATCACTATCTTCTGTCGCTTGTCCCCGGGCGAGTGAGTTCACCAATAAAACAGTATCGACGTTCTTTTTCCTGAAAAAAAAGTCATTTATTATGGTAACTATTTCTTTATGAATTTCTGTTGGGAATATTATTTCTGTCAAATTATTTTATATTTAATTGGAGATTATGATACTTTGATTATAAGACATGGCATTGAAAATTGTTTGTAATTAATACAACAATTATTTTTTCTGTTTGAATATCTTTTCCCTCTACTCGTAAAATATTATCACAATCAGATAAGTCAAAATTTATTTTATGGAGCGGAAAGATTTTGGAAAAAATATGAACTAATATTTTAGCTTGATTTTTTTGCCGGACATCTGTTTTATAAACTTCTACCATGCTTGGAATACTTTTTGTTTTTACTTTTAGTGATTTAATATTTTTTTGCTATAATTTGAAAAAATGTCAATGGCATCGTACAGTTCAAGTCCAATTCCTTGCCTGAGTTGATGTAGCTCTGTCATGCTGTGTGTTAGAAAGATGGAAATCGATTTTTTTAATGGATCAGCTGACCACCAACCACCATAGGCACCCGGCCAACCGACCGAGCCAATAGAGCCTGCACAAGGCATTGATAAATAATTAATTTCTTTCATTACTACAGCCAGTCCCAGGCCAAAACCATAATGTTCTTTAAACATTGCTGAACCCATTAATTTTGAATTTGCTCTTTGACATGCTGTCAAGTGATTGGTACACATTAATTCGATAATTTCTTTACTTAAGAGCCTTACACCATTTGAACTGCCGTTTTCTACAAAAAGTCTTGCAAATTTTAAATAGTCTCCTACGGTTGACCAAAGCCCTCCACTGCCTGATTCAAATTCTAAATCATCAGGACGTTCTTTGCAAGCCATTTTTGATGGGACAGTTTCAAGATTTACTAAATT
>JBBSBD010000295.1:0-7209 GCA_038251675.1 Chitinophagales bacterium
ACAGTAACCATTCAACTACCTGTTTACAATGAAAAATATGTAGTAGAGCGGCTTATTGATGCGGCTGTTAACATAGAGTATCCCTCGCATAAAAAACAAATCCAGGTTTTAGATGACTCAACAGATGAGACAACGGAATTAGTTGAAAAAAAAATTGACTACTACCGCGACAAGGGAATAAATATTTTACACATACGCCGTGCGGTGAGAACAGGATACAAAGCGGGTGCTCTTAAAGAGTCTTTAGAAACAGCTTCGGGAGAATTCGTTGCAATCTTCGATGCAGACTTTATTCCTCCTGCAAATTTTTTAATAAAAGCATTGCCTCACTTTAGCGACGAGAAAACCGGTATGGTTCAAACCCGGTGGGAACATATCAACCGTAAGTATTCACTTCTTACAGACTTGCAGGCATTTGGCTTAGATGCGCATTTCCACGTGGAGCAGGTTGGTCGTAATACCGCAAACTGCTTTATGAATTTCAACGGAACGGGCGGCGTTTGGAGAAAGGAATGTATCATTGATTCAGGTAACTGGGAAGCCGACACGCTTACTGAAGACCTTGATCTTAGTTACCGTGCGCAGCTAAAAGGCTGGAACTTTATCTACCTGGAAGATGTTGCATCGCCTGCAGAATTGCCGCCGGTTATGAGTGCACTTAAATCCCAACAATACCGGTGGACAAAAGGAGGCGCTGAAACCGCGAGAAAGCATTTGGGTAAAATATTCAAAAGCGATCTTTCCGTGTTGATAAAATGGCAGGCTGTGGCACATCTACTTAACAGCGCCGTTTTTATAAGCGTCATTCTCTGCGCCTTGCTTAGCATTCCTCTTTTATTCATTAAGCAGGCCTGGCCCCAACTTGGATTTTTTTACAAAACCGGTTATTTATTTGTCATAAGCTTTGTAATAATTTCAGCAACCTATCTTGTCACCTGTATTTATAATTCAGAAAAAAAATGGAGTGGAGTATTCTATTTCATAAAAACATTTCCTGTGTTTATTGCTATGTCTATGGGGCTTTCGTTACATCATGCCATCGCGGTAATTGAAGGTTACCTTGGTAAAAAGACCCCATTCATACGTACGCCAAAGTTTAATGTAATTAGCAGTAGCCATTCACTATCAGAAAATAAATATACCGGCACGGCCCTTACTTTTATTTCAGTATTAGAAGGAATTATTGCCTTGCTTTTTATTGCTGCCATTTACTTCGGCCTGCATTTCCAGGATTACGGCATGGTTGCATATCATAGTATGCTGGCAATAGGTTTTTCAATGGTGTTTTATTATTCCATGCTTCCATTCACTTCTTCTTTCGCCCATAAAATGAAGACAAAGACTACTATTTGAAAGATGAAATTTTTCCTTCTATAATAGTAATAATTCCTGCATACAATGAGGAAGAAGCCATTCCATTCGTAATTAAAGAAATCCCCAATTTTGTCTCAGAAATAGTTGTTGTAAATAACAACTCTACTGATGATACCGCCGGCGCGGCTCTTCGTGCAGGCGCTGCTGTTGTGGAAGAAATAAGACCAGGATATGGCTATGCGTGCCTGAAAGGAATTGAATATGCAACACAAATAAATCCCAGGCCCGACATTATTGTTTTTATTGACGGAGATCATTCCGACTATCCGGAAGAGATGGGATTATTAATTAATAAAATAAAGCAAGATGATTGTGATCTTGTAATTGGGTCAAGAGCTTTGGGGAAAATTGAAAAGGGCTCAATGACCATTCCTCAACTATTTGGAAACTGGCTCGCGACAAGGTTGCTCAGGCTTTTCTATGGCGTAAAATATACAGATCTCGGCCCTTTCAGGGCCGCAAGGTTTTCAAGCCTGCTTCGTATGAATATGCAGGATACTACTTATGGATGGACAGTGGAAATGCAATTAAAGGCCGCAAAACTGAAAATGAAAGTCGCAGAAGTTCCGGTACGGTACCGCAAAAGAATCGGTTTTTCAAAAATCAGCGGAACTGTTAAGGGTACTGTGTTGGCAGGCTATAAAATAATTACAACTATTTTTAGATATCTGTAATCAATATGCCTTTATCTTTTTACGCGGATGTTGTTAAATAAAAAAATTCCAGATCTATTTGCTATGCTGCTTATGGCAGCGGCATTGGTAGTTATCGGATATGGCATTGAAAGAACCCAGTTCTTTTTGCTTATGCTGTCATCGGGAGTTTGTTTTGCCGGCTTTCTTTTTCTTTTGAAAAGCCGTTCATTTTCCCTGAAGCACTTGTTGTATTTTTCTATTGCTTGCAGGGCAATCTTCATTTTTTCTACCCCGGTATTAAGCGACGATTATTTTCGTTTTTTGTGGGACGGCCACCTGGTTAATATGAGAATAAACCCATTCCTGGCATTGCCTTCAGCATTAATAGAGCAGCAGGGTATTCACGGAAATGATATGATGCAATTCCTGTATCACCACATGAATTCTCCCAACTATTTTAGTGTGTATCCTGCCGTTATGCAAGGCTGTTTTTCAGCAGTAACCTGGCTCTTTCCTCACTCGATAAAAAGCCCGGTGATCGTTTTACATTTTATTATGATGCTGGCGGAGTTGGGCACCCTATATTTTGGTTTAAAAATCTTGAAGATCGTGCAGCTACCTGCAAAAAATATTTTGTGGTATGCACTTAACCCTTTGGTAATAATTGAGCTCACAGGTAGCCTTCACTTTGAAGCATTGATGATTTTTTTCTGTGCAGCTTCCATTTATTTTTTATTGGAGAATAAAGTAATCACTTCTGGAATACTCTTAAGCCTTGCGATCGCTACAAAATTACTGCCGCTGCTATGCATTCATTTCTTTTTAAAATACCTGGAAAAAAGAATGCGCATAAAATTTATCATCAGCATTTTTGTTTGTACTGCTGTCTTAAGTATTCCATTTCTAAATCCTGTTTTTATAAAACATCTCTTTGAAAGTATCGGGCTCTATTTTCAGTCTTTTGAATTTAACGGTAGTGTATATAAATTAGTTAGATGGATCGGTTATCAATTGGCAGGCTATAATATCATTCAAATCTCAGGTATCGTGCTTCCATTGATCGTGTTGATATCAATTGTTATAAGATACCTGATTCAAAGTAATAGTTCTATAAAATCGCTATTGAAATCTTTATTATTTTCTTTCACCGTTTATTTTGCTTTAGCTTCTATTGTTCACCCATGGTATGCTACCACATTGGTCTTTTTAAATATTTTTTTCAATTACAAATTTATTTATCTGTGGTCCGCGACAGTTCTTCTTTCCTACTTTACGTACCGCCAAATTCCTTACGCTGAAAGCGGGCTTGTATCAGCATTAGAATATATTCCTGTATTGGTTCTAATGATTTGGGAATTAAAATTCTCGCCACGAGCAAATGAAGCCGGCAATTCCAAAACGCTTTTATAGTATCTTTAAATTATGTCGGAGTTTACAATTGGTGAGGCCTTAAAGGAGTTCCTAAAAAAAAGCAGGTTAAAAGGAGGTGTGCAGGCATTGCAAATAGAAGATGCGTGGGAAAAGATAATGGGTAAAACCATCGCACGCTATACCGATAAAATCGAAATCATTAACTCTACGCTGTTTATATCATCCACAGTGGCACCTTTAAAAAACGAACTGCTGTATCAAAAAGAAAAGATAATTGAACGGGTAAATGATGCCCTCGGCGAGAAGGTAATAAAAGAGGTGGTGATAAGGTAAACCAACCCCTAACCCCTGAAGGGGAATAAGGCCGTGACTTGTATCTAAACTACTTCCAAAACAAAGTGTGCATTTGTATTGGCAACAGCGTTATCTAAATCTGGTAATTGTTCCCCTTCATGGGCTAAGGGTTCTTTCTTTGTTCCCCTTCAGGGGCTAGGGGTCAGTATTTACCCTCGGGTCAATGACCCCGTAGAGAACATCAGCAAATATATTTACCAATACAAAAATGGCTGCTGACAAGAGCACCGAGCCCATCACAACAGGATAATCCAACTTCTCTAAAGCATCAACGGTAACTTTTCCAATCCCCTTCCATCCAAAAATATATTCAACAAAAAAGGCACCTGCCAGCAGCTCAGCAAACCAGCCGGTAATCGCAGTCACTACGGGGTTCAGTGCATTGCGTAAGGCATGCCGGTATACAACCTGGTTCCTGCTTAATCCTTTTGCATAAGCGGTTCTTATGAAATCCTGGTTAAGCACATCAAGCATAGAACTCCTTGTGAGTTGTGTAATAATAGCCAGTGGCCTTATGCCGAGAGTGAGAGCAGGTAATATTAAATTCTGAAGAGTCAGGTATTTCCCACCGGTTGTTTCATCAATGCTAAACCAACTTCCTGTAAACGGAAGGCCGGTATAAGAATGCAACACGATCCCAAACAAATAGGCAATAACAATTGCCATAAAAAAAGAAGGGGCAGAAATACCGATAACACTCGCAAAAACAGAAGAGGTATCCAGCCAGGTATTGTGCTTAACCGCTGCAACTACTCCAAGGAAAATGCCTGCAACAGTGGCAAACAGCATCGCCGCAAACGCCAGCAACAACGTGCCCGGGAGCGCTTCCATTAAAACACTGGTTACTTCCTTTTTTGTTTGGTAGCTACGCCTCAGGTAAGGCACTTTAAATGATAGTTTATTATCGCCACCGATAAAAAATCCATGGAGGTTTTTATCAACTATTTCTTTTTTTGAATGAATAGCGATTGGAGAAACATCATTTAAGTAAAGTAAAAATTGTTTCCACTTCGGTTGATCCAGGTACAATTCTTTGCGTATGTTATCCATGGTTTTTTTGTCTCCTGTTTGTCCCACAATAAGACGGGCAGGATCGGCAAATGCCTGGAAAATAAAAAATACGATAACGACTACTCCTCCTAAAACAAGTAAACCATATAATAATTTTTTAAGAAGTAATTTAAACATGCGCTTATTATTATCGCTAATAAAAAAAGGTGAAACAAAAATTGTCGATCAAAAAAGCCATCTTTTCATTTTATTCAATATTCCAGGTTTAGCGGGTCACGGCGGCTATCCCATATAGTTAAACTATGGATCTCATCTTCAAGGTCTTCGTAAATTATAAGGTAATCTTTTACAATTTTTATCCGGATATTTTCTCTATCGGTTAATTTCCCAATTCGCGGATAATCTGAAATTAATTTTACAGCCTCTTTAAATAATTTATTGAGTTTTATACTGTAGCGGGTTGATTTGTTTCTTTTATTCCAATATTGCAAAATATTTTTTCGATCTTTCTGCGCATTTAAAGACCAGATTATTTTTTAGCCATTCGTCTATTTCTTTATCCGCTTCCTTATCTGTAAGAAATTGCCCGTTCTCAATTTGTTCTCTGGCTGTTGCAATTTTTTTTATTTGAAGGCTATTCAACTTATATATTTCAATATTTTCTGTGTCAATCTGAAGTAAACGGTAAGCTTCTTTCAGCAAACTTTCATTCTCCGTGCTTTGTATTTTTTGAATAAGCTTTTTTCTTAATTCTGCTGTTGACATAATTATTGTTTCTATTTCACAATGTATAATTTTTTGATGGAAAAATTTTCATAAGTAAGTATCCTTTTTAAAATCCATCAACTGGAAATTCTTGCATTTTGCATCAAATATTACATCATACATCAAAAATTATTTTACTGCCTTCTTTAAATCCACCCATCCCCACTTGTTTGCTACTACCGGCCCGTTCATTAAATATAATTCAGGATTGGTACGTGCCGCCGTTTTTAATGCAGTTGCATCAAGACTTAAAACAGGAAGGTCATAGTTATTTCTTTCATTAAAAAATTGCTGTGCTTCGGATGCTTGTGAAGCAACAATGTAGATTGGCATAGCTTTTTGTTTTGCCACTTTGTAAATGGAAGCAAAATTATTCAGCCAGTAATCGGTACCAGCCGAAAAATCCTTTATGAAAAATAAATAGTAAGAACCGGCAGTACTTAATATGGCTTCAGTAGAATCGTTGCCTGAAGAAGTGGAGAGATAGAAATCTTTTACAGGCGGCTCATTATTCACGCCCTTTTCAACAATTATATCTTCCCTGCTTACAAATTCCCACGTAGAGTCCGGGATGTTTTTCCTCGTGAACTGTTGCTCTTTACCATCCTTCTTATAAACGAATATGAAATCTTTTTTATCTGGTATAGCATTGGCTGGCATTTTTCTTAACTCAATGAGGTTATTTCCCTTTTTGAAAGGAAGACAATCAACCAGCGGAGTATGGCGCATTACAAACCACTGAAATCCCAATACGATACCCATAGAAATGAGAATGATAAAAAAATTCGCGACAGGTGTAAGCACCGGTCTTAAATACTTTATTCCAAAAAAGATGATGAGAATTAGCAGCAGCAAAATAAGATCTTTGATGAAGGATTGCATTGCTGTAAGCGGTATGCAGTCGCCAAAGCATCCGCACGTCGCAATCTTGCCTGAGAGCACGGCATAGCCTGTTAGAAAACTAAAAAAGATAATGAGTAATAATAAAAGCAGGCTGAAAAGCTTTTTCCAAATACCTAATAAAATTCCAACACCTACAACTATCTCAAGCGTAATCATAATGATAGAAAAAGGCAAAGCGTAGTTATGGAGCCAGTCCATTGTATTTTTAAGGCTGCTGGTTTGTCCCCAAACTTCAAAGAACTCCTGCATTTTATAAGAAAGCCCCAGCGGGTCGTTGGCTTTTACCAGCCCCGAAAAAATAAAAAGCACTCCTACGATAACCCGGGAAATATTAACCAAAAATTTCATGATACGTATTTTAATGTCTCTATGGTTACTTAAATAAGATTAATGCAAAAGCAGCATAATTCACGATGTCGTAATAGTTTGAATCTATGCCTTCGCTGGCTAAAGTGAGGCCATCGTTTTGAACGATTTGCTTGATACGAAGTATTTTTGCAAGAATTACATCTACGAAACTTTCCTGGCTCATATCTCTCCAGGCCTCGCCATAATCATGGTTTTTATCCTGCATTAATTTTTTTGCGACAGCAATTTTTTCATCATAACGCTTAGTTGCTTCTTCAAAAGGAAGTTCTTCCACTTCGTCGTTATCTATGTCGAGCTGTATAAGTCCAATAATTCCATAGTTCAAAATGCCCATGAACTCGCCCTTCACATCATCATTTATTTTTTGAACACCCGTCTGCTGGATGTTCCTGATGCGCTTCGCTTTAATATATATTTGGTCGGCGAT
>JBBSBD010000296.1:0-7097 GCA_038251675.1 Chitinophagales bacterium
ATTTTTTTCGTTTCATTTACCTTTTGCAATAACAATTCCTGTATTAGTGTAAGGCTTGATGTATCATAGTCTACCTTTTCCAAATGTAGTTGCCAGCCAATTTCTTTGCGGTCATAATTTAATCCCCAAAAAATATTAAATACAACGTAAATGCTGCATAGAAGCAGCATGAGCTTCCAAAGCAAACTATATAAAATAACTTTTTTTAATCTGCGTCGGAACAATAGTGCGCCATATTTTATTAGCTTGATCAATAACCAAAGCCCGGCCAGGAAATATAGCGCATCGCCTATGCTGAAAGGAACCCAGCCGAAAATAGATCGTAAGAAAATAGAAAAATAGTAGTAGAACTTATTTGAATAATATTTTTCAATCCACAATGAGTTAGATGCAAATAACTTAATGAGAATTATCAACACTAAAAATGCAAAGCCTATCCAAATTTTCTTTTTCAAACTCCTGGAAATACTCATGTATAAAATAAATAGTTGGCTTTTTTTACGTGCAATTTTATAAAAAATTAAATTTTTGATCCCGAAGATAGTGCAAAGTATCAGTGGCATCTTACTGTTTTACTTTAAAAATCAATATTTAAAGCTTCTTTGTTTAAAAAATTAGCTGTTTTCCCTTACCTTTGCCCCCCTTTAAATTCAAGTCATGGGAAACAGGCGTGAGTACGAGATAGCATTTGTAGGGTTAAAGCCTGGTATTCATGAGTACACGTACCGTGTGGATGAAAAGTTCTTTGCAAATTATACACAGGCGGATTTCACAAATTGTGAAGCAAGCATAAAGCTTTCTCTCGAAAAGAATACGTCATTTATGATGTTGAAGTTTGAAGTAGGTGGGAGTGTAAATGTAACGTGTGACCGCTGCGGAAATACGCTGCCTATGGATCTTTGGGATGAATTTAATATGGTAGTGAAGCAGGTGGAAAATCCGGATGAGATGAATTCTAATGAGGAAGATCCTGATATATTTTATATCTCCCGTACAGAGAGCCATTTGCATCTCGCGGATTGGATTTATGAATTTGTATCGCTGAGTGTTCCCATGCAACGTATGTGCAGCGAAAGAGAAATGGGCGGGCCGCAATGCAACAAAGAAATACTGGCCATGTTGAAGAAAATGGAATCAGGAGTTACTGAAAATAATCACCCTTTACAGAAAGGGCTTGAAAAATTTAAGAAAAACAACAATTAATTTATATTTTAATTTAAGGTTATGCCAAATCCAAAACGGAGACACAGTCAGCAAAGAAGTGCAAAAAGAAGAACGCATTATACGGCCGATGCTCCTACATTAAGCGTTGATAGTACAACAGGTGAAACACATGTGCGCCATCGTGCCCATGTAAGCGAAGGAAAGTTGTATTACAAAGGAAAAGTAGTAGCTGAAAAAGCGCCTGTAAAAGCCTGATAGGTATTCTTAGCACCTATATTATTGAATCCAAAAATGAGTTTGACATCATACTTGTTTTTGGATTTTTTTTATTTATATCAACAAGTAGCCTGGTTTGAACGCGGCATGTTACCCTGCTAATATTGATGCGGGTATTCTGCGATGTATGTAACATTAAGCAAAGCTTTTTTCATGCGTTTCCCATTTCATGCTGTTTTAGAGCTTCTTTGTACATAGCCATTCCGGGCTTTGCCAAGTGCTAAAATTCATCTCAAAATTCCGTCTCTGTAAACCTTTACTTATATTTAATGAACACATTAATCTATTAACCTAATTCTACAGCTATGAATATTGCAATAGACATGATGGGCGGTGACTTTGCACCTCTTGAGGCAGTAAAAGGAGTTGACCTGTTTTTATTAAAACCATACTCTGATATCAAGCTTTTTCTGATAGGTGACCAGGAAAAAATAAATGAACTGCTTGCAGAAAGAAATATACCGGATGATGTTATAGAAATAATTCATGCATCGCAGGTAATTGAAATGCATGAACATCCCACGAAGGCTTTAAAAGAAAAACAACAATCTTCTATTTCGATTGGATTTCATTTGCTGGCCACAGGGAAAGCAGATGCATTCATAAGTGCAGGTAATACAGGTGCGATGATGGTAGGGGCTTTATATAGCATTAAAGCAATTGAAGGCGTATCACGGCCAACAATAGGTGCTTATCTTCCAAGAGAAAACGGCGAACTTGCCTTGCTTGTTGATGTTGGCCTCAATGCTGATTGCAAACCTGAAAACTTAAACCAATTCGCAATATTAGGCTCCTTATTTGCGAAGCATATTTTAGGCTTTGCAAATCCCCGGGTAGGCCTCGTAAATCTTGGCGCTGAAGAAGGAAAAGGCGACTTACTTACACAGGCTGCTTATCCAATGCTAAAAGATAATACACAAATAAATTTTATTGGTAACGCAGAAGGCCGCGACTTACTATTTGATAAAGCAGATGTCTATGTGTGTGATGGCTTCACGGGCAATGTAATGTTGAAGTTTGCTGAATCTATTTATGATATTGTAAAGCGTCGGGACATTCATGATAAATATTTTGATAGTTTCAACTTTGAGATTTATGGTGGTGTTCCTGTTCTTGGAGTAAATAAACCTGTGATTATTGGCCACGGTATTTCGCATGCGCAGGCTTTTGTAAATATGATCGAGATGGCTAAGAGGATGAACGAGGCAGATTTAATTGGGAAGATAAGGAGTAGTTTTAATGGATAAATCGAAAAGGCCATAACATATTAATATTCCCTGATCTCTCCGGAGGTTCATTAATTCATTTGCTGTATTTTATCAACAATTAATTTAGCTATTTTTTCTTTTTCTTTTGAGTACATAATATCAACTTCAGAATCATTACTCCTGCTTAACTCAAATGAACTGTTACGAATGCTTTTGATATCTAAAACATTTATATTGGAAAAAATTCCATTAGCCTCCGTAAAGCTATCTTCTTCGCCATAAAAAAAAATTTCTCCTACACCTTCAAAAGGTTCGTCAGGAGTTGATGGGAACCAACCTTTCCATTTATAAAATACTTTTTTCTCAACATAGTGAACCCCTGAACTTCCGGACTCCCAATAAGCTATATAATTACCCTTCGCATCATACGTGCGCCCATTTAACTTTAGCACCAATAATTCTTCATCGTATTTAATGTTTACAAAACTCAGCGCCGAATTGACATCCGGCTTAATACGTTCCCACCAATAGCCCGTGATTTTATTACAAAAAGCCAGTTTTTTAAAGTATGCATTAATATTTTCTTGTTTTACCCTGGCGCGGATACCGGATTTAAGTACGGCATTTCTTATTTGATTGGAAGCCACGCCAAGAGAAGCTTTAAGATTACCGGACTGCTGCAGCGAATAACCAGCTCCACTTATACCCGAAAGGTCGGATGGTATTTTTATATTCTTTGTTTTGTCAAATACAAAGAAAGAACGGTCTTTACCAAGCCTTCCCATAAACAACCCAAGTTCAAAAAGCACATTATCTCTTGGACTCACAGTTTCCTGGCTGCGGCTTATTGTAATGTCATCTTCAGTTAAAACAAGTACCGCGAAATCTGCTTTATCAAGCTCCTTTATGAGCGACTCTATGTAACTGCTTCCAAGTTCAAAAACTCCCTGTGTCCATACATACACATCTGCTATATTTTCAAGGTTTTCCTGTATAGCATAAGCAATTGATTCGCCTTCGGTAGATGAACCTATAAAAATCGTCGGTTTACTCATATTTTTTTAATAAAAGATATATCTAAAATTCTTTTCGATGTCATTACCCAAAAACATTCTTATTCAAAAAAACATTCCTGAACTTCCCGTTAGGATCCATTGATGCAGCCAGCTCCTGAAAGTCATCCATTTTTTTATGCAGTACCTGCAACCGTGAATAGGGCATAGTGAATAATTTGCCCCAATGAGGTTTAGCATTGAATGGCGCCAGTTCTTTTTCTATTACCGGTAATAGTTTTTGTACCGCAGGCCAATCTTGTTTCCATGTAAAGTGAATGGTCATGCTTTGCTGCTTATAACATGGGCTCATCCATAATTCATCTGCATCGATAGTTCTTATTTCTGAAATGAAAAGGTGCGGCCCAATCAACTTTCCTAATTTCTGAATGGAGAGAATTGCAGCAACACCATTTTCAATCGGGACAAAATATTCTGTTTGCAATTCTTTGCCACTGCTGGGCGTAAAGCCCATTTTAAAATGCGGCAGCCTTTCATACCATGGGCCGGGTACTCCCATTTGTTCTGTGCAATTTTCTGCAGAAAGCTCCGCAATAGGGTGAAGATTTTTTGTAGCAGCTTTAGCGCCAAAAAATTCGTTGGAGAAATTATATGTTTTTCCTTCTTCAATTTTTGTCTTAATCCAGACTTCGTTTATACTTTCTTTTTGCCAGTCAGTAAATAAGCTGACGCTGTAGCCACTTTCTTCAATTTCATGGAAATGATCTTTTAATTCTTCCAACGGCAATTTTTCATAAACATCCTGCCGCACCATATAAGTCGGCAGCATGTGCATTGTTACTTTTGTTACGATACCCAATGCTCCTAAGCCAACCACTGATGCAAGAAATTTTTCACCATCTTTTTCTTTTGATAAAGTAATTACATCCCCTGCCGCAGTAACAATTTCGATCGCTGACACAGCGGAAGATAAGTTTCCGTTTTTTACCCCGGAACCATGTGTAGCTGTTGCGATGGCGCCTGCCACAGAAATGTGGGGGAGAGATGCAAGATTATGCAACGCGAAACCTTTGCTGTCAAGGAAAGGCGCAAGCTCCCCATATTTCATTCCACCATTTACCGTTACTGTATGTGCGTCGTCATCAATCAAAATCTCTCCATCCATTTCCTTTACAGAAATAAGATTGTGCTTACTATCCGCGATCCTGTTAAAACAATGTCTTGTCCCAAGCGCTTTCACCTTTCGATACTTCTTTACCAGGGCCTGCAATTCCGCGACAGATTTAGGATAAAATAAATTGTTAGTACTGAATGTAAAATTCCCTGCCCAGTTGGTTAATTCCTTTTCCTGCAAAAAAAGAGGATCTGGTTTTATGAAGGTGCCTGCCATCGTTGCTGAAGATAATTTGATAAATGTTTTTCGGTCCATAAGAATAAGATTTACCTGTTGGATGATATTACTTTAAAGATAGAATGATTTTTTTCGGGAAAGAATTTTTATGAAAAATACCACAGCAAGAATAGTAACTAAAATTTTTATTGAGATGTTTATATTGAACAAAGCAAACCCGTATTATTTTTCATCGAATTTTCATAGCTTACACTAATAGAAATCTTACTCTCTTTTTGATTGAATTAATAGTACTTTTTTTATAACATTTTTACGGTTAAATGCTTTGCCCAATGAAAAAAAATGCTGCTTATATTTTTCTAATCTTTCTCTTGTTTTCATTTTCCTGTCAGCAAAGTAAAAATTACGGTGACCCCACTATAGAACCTGCAGTAATTCTTAAGAGCTTCAATAGCTTTTGGACGTACCTGACGAGATATGTAAGGCCCTCTGAAGATTTCACTGCTCTAAATATTGGCTCAGAGGTAATGACTAAAGACAATTTCTTAAAGCTTCTTTCTACAGGTGATTATCTTCCTTTACGATTGAATTCAAGAGACTCTTCCATTTATTATAAATTATATAAATTAAGCGATGATGCAGAGGACGACATAAAAGAAACTATTAAAAATTGGGCTAATGTGCACTATGCACATTTTAAGATGGAAGGACATAAACTTCCGGATTTTGATTTTATTGATCTAAACGGGAATGAATTTAATAGAGAAACAACCAGCGGGAAAATTCTAATATTGAAATGTTGGTTTATAGGATGTGTACCCTGTGTGCAGGAAATGCCTGCTCTTAATAAGTTAGTTGATAAATATAAAGACCGAAAAGATATTCTTTTCGTAAGCCTGGCCTTTGATTCAAAAAAAGACCTTCAGGCATTTTTAAAGAAAACAAATTTTGGTTACGCAGTTGTTCCCGATCAAAAGAATTTCGTGGTTGATACATTGCAAATTCAAATGTTTCCGACACATTTGATTATTAATAAAAAAGGCCTGATTACTAAAGTCGTCAATAATTATGAAGAGATGGCTTATGCATTAAATAAGGAAGCTTTAAAATAATCCTGACTTATTAACTCACGAATAAGTTAACTTAATATCAGAAATACAATACAAAAAGAAAATTAAAACGAATAATAATGATAATTAAAAATGCGGTGCTGTTTATATTTTTAGCTATAATAAACGTCCAATGCACTGCCCAGCATCTTGATGAAAAAGCAAATGATTTTTTAAATACACTTACCCCGGAATTAAAATCCCAGGCGTTATTTTCTTTAACAGATTCAGAAAGGATGAATATGAATTATATTCCAATAGAAAGAAAGGGTCCGACGTTTCATGATTTCGATGATAAGCAAAAAACGGCAGCGCTCGATTTATTGAAAGCTTCGTTAAGCAGCCAGGGATATAAAAAGTCAAGGGAAATCATGGACCTTGAAAACATACTTTTTATGATGGAAAATCATACGACAAAAAAACCCGAAGGTAGATCGCACAGAGATCCGTTAAACTATCATCTCTGCATTTTTGGTAATCCATCGCCCAACGATTTTTGGGGATGGCGATTTGAAGGCCATCACATTTCACTAAACTTTACGTCAACAAATGGCAAAATAGTTTCGTCCACGCCTTCTTTCTTTGGTTCTAATCCAGGAATTGTTCAGATCGATGAAGACAAAGGAAAAGAAGTTCTAAAGGCAGAAACAGACCTTGGATTCAAGCTAATAAATTCTTTAACGACAGCACAATTAAAAGTTGCCATAATTTCTGATGTTGCTCCCGGCGATATTATAACAGGCAATAAGCGCAAAGTTGAAAATATTGAAACAGATGGAATTCAATACAACTCGTTAACTGCGGATCAAAAGAAAACCTTTATGGATCTTCTGAACGTTTACATGGACAATTACGAAAAGAATTTTGCAAAAACATTCATGGATAAAATTAAAAAAGCCGGTATTGATAATTTATATTTTGCCTGGTCTGGAGCGCTGAAACCCGGAATAGGTAACTATTACAGAATTTATGGCCC
>JBBSBD010000297.1:0-7085 GCA_038251675.1 Chitinophagales bacterium
CTTGAAGTTTCTTCCAATGCATGTGTATCCGGTTGAAATCTTACTGTTCGCCCTTCTGCATTTACAGGTAGGCGGATGCCATTAGAATCATCGGGATAAAAAATATCGGTACCGGTGTCCCCAAATTTTTTGGGATAAATATTGGTTTCTTCAATCCCTTCATGGGCAAGATAAATCCAATTGTCGATTCCATATAAAGGACGGTTAACAAGATATTGCGGATTGGTTAATGCGAAACCGGTAAGCATAATTTTTTTTATATCAGCCTTTCCATCTCCGTTAGTATCTTCCATGTAATAAACATTTGGGGGGTCGGTAACAAGAATACCTTTTTTCCAACGCATTACACCAGTGGGAAGTATAAGCCCATCGGCAAAAACGGATCGGGCATCCATTTTTCCGTCCCCATCCGTATCCTTCAGCATGATCACCTTTCCCGTATGATCCAGGTCCAGCGGGTAACCATGCATCTCTACCACATACATTCTGCCTTCTTCATCTATTGTCATATCCACGGGATCGGATACAAGCGGTTCGGCGGCGACAAGTTCAATTTTAAATCCCGGCGGCAACTCAAATGTAGATAGCGCCTTTTGTGCGGAGTCGCTGAATATTGATGTATTCTTATGTTGACAGCCAGTTGTCAAAAAGAAAAAAAATATCAGCGACACACCAAATGTGAGGAAGACAAATAAATTTTTTTTCACAAAATAACCCATATCCATTAAGGCTAATTCTTTATTAATGTAAGATACCGTCCCATCCAATAGGGCAATAGCCAAAAGACCGGCTCACGTTCTATATGTGGATCGCCACTGGCAGCAATCCATGGATTTTTATCCCATCTTACTGTCGATCTCATACTTGCAGGAGGCAGTTGATCCACCTGTATTTCTTCGAGCGATGGCGTTCTCACCAAATTAATATCTTCCCGTGCTGTGTGATTAATGTGCCAGTCAACAAGGTCCAAAGGAGTGTCTATCAAAAACTCAATATCTTTTACCGGGTTAATTTTTTTGTGGCGGGTATAAACATACATAAAATCAAAAAGCGGGCATTCGGCTTTTTTATTGATCGTGTACCATTCGTCCATACACTTTTCATAAACGCTCTTTATAGCGGGATCAGTTTCATATTGAAGCAACAAAGGAAAGAGATAGCAATTCATTGTTTCGTCAAAAAATATATACCAGGCCGGGTTGATATGGTTCAGGGACGAAATGTTTTTCAAATAACCTTCTTTGTTGATCAACCGCAGGTATTCATTTTGATATTTTTTATCGTTTGTAATGCCATAAGCAAATTTGAGAAAAGCGAGGAGTTCGAATGAGTTTATACTTTTTTCTGAAGCCCATTCGGGATCGCCGTTAATTTGAGCAGGAGACCAAACACCCCAGCGGGTATGCGTTCCATCAACATCAACGAAATTGTAATTGTTGGCAATAAGATAATCCATAATCTTTCGAACATGATTTCGAATCAACTCTTTTTCGTTATCGTCAGCGGCTAATTCGTAAAAGAAATAATAGCCCATCATGTGTCCACACATTTCATCGCTGCTGGTATCGTCCTTCCAGAGCCATTTCCCATCAGCAGACTTATGCCAGCGTACCTCTACAGGTTTTGCTCTTGGGTCTTCAACCAGTTCATCTGCTAATTGTCTATCTGTATAGCTTCTGTTGCCATCATGCACGGAAGTCCAATCAGCCGGCACTATTGTTCGGGCAAAAAATCCTTCTGTCGAAGTTACGTCCTGCAACAATTTTAAAAATTGGAATGCCTTATTCGCCTTGATGTGGGCATCTTCATCTTTTGTAACAGCATAACGAAAGCTTTCCATAGCAAGATAGTTCGAGGTGTATTCACCATCATTGTCATCATCTTCAGGTCTCCATGTAGTAGTGTCTCCTTCAATGCGAAGATTACACTGACCTGCAATCCAAGGGTCACGAATATGTCTTTTCATGAGCACATCATAAAAGAAATCTGCTTTATTTGTCAAGCTCATTTTTTCTCTTTTGACTGCGCTTACTCCTCCTGAAGTTGCAATCCATGCATTGCCTTGGGTATCAAAACTTATATCGCGTACGTCATCATTCACAAGCCAGCGGCGGCTGAAGCGAAGTGAATGAGTTCCATCAGTTTCATATCTTACAATACCTTTTTGTGTGCCTACCCACATGCTGCCATCAGGGGCCATTGCGATGCAAGCTGCATATACAGTTGGTAAACCATTTTTCGTCGTTAAAGTCTTAATCATTTTTTCACCTTGCCGTATGCTTACTCCACCAAGGCCAACTGCCCAAAGTGCTCCGTTGTTATTCATGGAAACGTCCTCAACGTAGGCGCTGATTAATTGCGTGGTCTTGTTGTAAAGAGTTGTAGTCTTTTGTGAGCAATGATAAAGACCCACTTTAGTTGCGATCCACAATCCACCATTTCCATCTGTGATTGCATTCTGCACTGACCGGGCTATAGAATAATTTTTCTTTTGAAAATGATCATCGCTATAAAGCCACACACCTTTGGGACCCAGGGCATAGATACCTTCTTTTGATTTGCACAAAACTGATATGGGAGCATCAACGCCATCTATTTTACGAAGCTTGTTATCGTTGTATTGATACACTCCATTCCATGTTGCGAGCCAGACTCCCGTATGACTATCTGCAAGAACCGCATATCCGGGCCCACGTTCCTTTTCATCAATTACATGAGACCATGTACTGCCATCTTTATCTTTTTTAAAAATGCCTGCTGCAGTAGCGATCCATATGTTTGAAAACTGATCAACGGCAATGCTGCGGACATCATTCTGCTCTGCACTCTCAAGAACGAATGGCTGATGATATTCCTGCCAAAAAAAATCATTTGAAAAAGCACTGTCATTACCTGGCGAGTAATGTGCTAACGACTGCCCATAAGCGAAAATAAAAAGTGTATGAAAAAAAGAAATAAAAAATAGTTGCTTCATTACATTTAATTCAAATCTTACCTGTCATTCACCATTGTTTTTATCCAACACTTTCAGATACCTGGCCATCCAATAGGGCAACAGATACTCGGAACCTGATAATTCTGACCTGCCATCAGATCCTCCATCAAGCTCAAAAGGATTAGCATTATGACGATGAATGGGCTGTTCTTCCGGAGTTAATAGTTGTGCAGTAACCTGGTCGCGAAAGTTTGGCTTTAAAAATTCAAGATCTTTTCTATCTGAGTTCTTTACAGTCCACCGTATCATGTCCATGGGAAATTCCCGCATGTTCCAAAGCGTTGAGGTTTTGTCAAATGAACCTGAAGTGCCGTATGTGATCAGGTTCCAAAGGGGATTTCTTTCAGGAAGAATTACCTGCCAGTAATTGGTAATTGTCGCAGCGTATTTTTTTTGTAAATCTTTATCAAACGCATAATGATAAAGCACCCAATAGGTAAGAAAGGTCATTTCATCATCAGAGTGATTTGCATGGCCACTGCCCATATCATCCCCCAGGAAGATATAGCCAGGAGTGGATTTTATATTGCGCAAGTCGATCATGATATTTTCTAAATAACCAAACTTATACATAAGCCTGAGCGCCTCAGTTTTGTAAAGACTTTTCCCGGTGAGCGCATAACCAAGCTGCAATCCCGCGATGATATTAGTACTGGTCTGTTTGCGGTCGCCTATTGTTTTAGGATACCAGTTAACATATTCAGGATTCCATCTTGCCCACCTGGTGGGCTTTCCGTCTAAGTCTATAAAATTATAGTTGTTATCAATGATGTGCGTGAGAATCTTATCTATAAAGTCCGCGACTCTTTTTTTCTCTGCCGGTGTTTTGGCAATAAACTGATCCATCAGAGAAGTAATAAAAATATAACCAACAAATTCATCGCTACTGGTGGTACCTTTCCATTCCCAGCCCGAATCCGGAGATGCACGCCACGCGTCAGGATCAGCGACTTTAAAACCTTTTCTTTCGAATGTGCGTGAAGGAAATCCTTTGAGTTGATTGATTGAAATAAGGCGTTCATAAGCGCTAAAACATTCCCATACATATTGCCTGGCTTCAGGCGCTTTAGTAACTGCATAGCGGAATGCCTGGCTGCCCAGATAGAATGAACTCCACAAGCCGTCATTATCCGTATCAATCATTTCTGCGGTGGAAAGATCACCGGGTGTTTTCATTCTTACCTCCGAGAGAAGCCCATACCGTATATGCCTTTGCCGTACACTATTTTGAAAATGAACTGCCTTTTTAAAGAGAGTGTTCTTAATAAATTTTATCTCGTTAAGGCCTGTCGGTGTTAGAACATATACGTTCCCTTCAGCATCAGCGGCCATTGATGAGACACTGTTTTCGTTCAGCCATCTCTTGGAGGCGTAGTAACGAAAACCACTATTCATTTGCATAAATGCTCCTCCAGGTGTGCCAGCCCATAATTTACCTCCAACATTCATTACGCTGCTTATATCCTGCACGGGTAATTGCGTTTTTAATGGCAGCGTGATTTTTCCGCTGATTTTATCCACGCCATAGTATCCATTCGCAGTGCCAAGTACTACCATGTTTTTATAAAATGTACAGGCCTGCAACCCACTATCATTATGAATTTGTTGAAGCTTGTTGTCAGCGAGGCGATACAATGCATTCGGACACAAAACATAAAATGAACCGTTGTTTGCCTGTATCGAAATAATTTTTTCGCCAGGTGCCGGAACATCATTAATTTTTCCATCGATAAAAAGACCAAGAGCATCATCTCCAGCCAACAAAACGCTGCCATTTTCTGCAACTGCCATTTTACGAAACTTACCTTGCGGTAGTTCACCGTACACTTTACCGGCGTAAGAATTTGTGAGAAAGAAGCTGTCATATAAATAGTACAGATAGCCGGTGTGCTCCTGCGTTGTAATATCTACGGGAATTGTGCCCGCTAAAGGACGGTATAGCAAATCAGTCACGACTTCATTTTTACTTACTCTTCCAAGTCCTTTATCAGTTAATACATACACTATATTGTTATAGTCGATCACCACTTTCTTAAGCGTGCTGCCTTTAAAATCTTCGGATAAACTGTATTTAACGGAAATGGGTTGAAGAAAAAAAGTGTCGGGATCTCCAGCCAGCGCAGTGTTTGCGACTCCAAAAGAAATGAAAAATATTATAAGAAAGTAAACCCGGTTTTCCATTTAATTGAATTTTTTTAACTCATTTATACAAGCTGATAATCCACTCTTACTCCATTAACGTGGTCATGATTTGAGAAAAATATTATCGATATGACGAGGCATAGCCAAATTTGGCGACAGCCTTTTAAAATAATTATTTATAAATATTATTATGGTGTTAGCTTAAAAAGTAAGCCATGAAAATTTCTTTCTTTTCAATTTGTAAGCTTATTGTAACAGCCACATTTTTGCAAACTGGTTATCTACAGCAGGGGATAAAGTAGCTACGCCTGCATTGTAAGCATCCACGTTTTGTCCAAGTTCTGCTCCCGGGTAAATAAAACGTAACGGGAATGGATAGGTCGTCAACAAACCATTGTTGAATATGTTCGGCAATTGTGTTCTGCGAATATCCAGGTAAGTTTCTACAGCAACTGTAAATAAAGCCAGCCATTTCTGATCGGCTATTTTTACCAGGTTTCCCGCGTCATTACCAGGCAAAGTAATTGCGGACTGCGCCAGGTAGGTGGTGATGTCACTTGCAGCTACACCCCAGCGATCCATACTTAAAGAAATGCCTTCCCGGTAGTACGTATCAGCATTACCGCTGACATATCCTTTCACCGCTGCTTCTGCGAGAATAAACTGTACCTCATCGCTGTTCATGATGGTAGCCTTGAGTAACGGGTGTGCATTTTCCCTGAATAATTGTGAAAATCTTGATACTTTAAAGTTGCCAAAAATGCCGCCATTCGTTACATCATAATGGCCATTGCCATTTAAAAAATCTCCGTACATGCCTGCAATAAAGCCGACATATAATTTATTTGAATCCAGGATATTTGCGGATTGGGCAGCAATAACCGGATTGCTTCTGTTAAGATATTCCCAGGTAGATTCATCCGTGAATCCATTTGGATCGGTTGTTGAAATGGTAACTCCGTTAAGAGCAGGGTTGCTTGTCCATGGTTTTTCAACAGGTGCCAGCCATATAGGAAGACGTGGATCATTCAAACTATATAATTTATCCGCCAGTGTTTTAGAAGGTCTTCTTCTGTCAAATTCGCTATAATCCCAGTTTAATCGTCCACCACGCCACGAGTTTTCTCTTGTGGTTCCAATATAGGAAATCGCCGCGTTGTCCTCATTGTCCATAAAGATGGGATGACCTGAAGGATCGTTTACAATTGCACTCATCTGAGCCCCTACATCCGACAACTTTTTTGAAGCCCTCATCAACAAACGAAGCTTTAAAGAATTCGCAAATTTTTGCCATTTTACTTTATCGCCACCATACATCAGATCGTAAGTAGGAGATACAGATTCAGTCCCGTCTTTAATTAGCGTATTGGCTTCTTCCAAATCTGCCAGCAATCCTGTATAAATATCTGCCTGCTTATCATACTTCGGATACAATATTCCTTCCCTTCCTTTAAGGGCTTCTGAATAATAAATATCTCCATAATAATCCGTCATAAAGGAAAATAACAATGCTCTGAATACTTTGAAAATCCCTTTATGGGTTACTGAACCCCTCTTGTCAGCCAGGCCTATAGCGCCGTCAATCAGTTTAAGAATATTCATAGCTGCGTACAAATCATCAGTGGGGTATTTAAAGCTCTGGTAAGAATTGTCACCGCCCTGAAAATTTCTCACCATGTATTGTACGGCACCAGGAAGCCTGCTATCGTCATATCCTCTTGTGGAGTAGAACAAGCAGGTTTGTTTTATAATCGAAGACAAGAGGAATGGATCATTCACATCTTCCACCGCATTTAACTGTTGCTGGGCATCGTAAGTCCTCAGTGAATCTTTACCGCAGGAAGCAGCAAAGCAAGAGATCAAAACAAGCGCACTTAATTTTTTTATTAACGATTTCATATTTTATTATTAAACGTGAAATTTATCAAAATCCAACTGAAAGTTTAAA
>JBBSBD010000298.1:0-7055 GCA_038251675.1 Chitinophagales bacterium
AGTAAATGCTTTACCAATGATGCCAATCAATACAAGAAAAATGATTTGATTCTTCTTGCTAAATTATTGGATGATTGACACGGATAATTTTACTAAACTTCTGTACCATATTTGAATTATCTGGATCAAATTTGTTTTAGTTTTCCCGGCACCGTTTTTTAAATTTTCCATGGGCATTATTTGCTCCAGGCATACCCAGATTAACCCGACAGTCCCTATAAAAGTGGGCAGTTTAATAATTGGCTCATAATTATCGTAATTTTCAGTCCTCTTTAAAAATCAAAAATATTATCCATCATGAAAATATCTTTTGCTGAAAAAATGTTTTTTTTTAAAGTGTTGCTTCCCTTAATTTTTATTTTTTCTATTTACAGTTGTGATAATGGTGAAAGCGTAAAGATCGGTGCTGCAAAAGATTCAACCGTTCAAAATAGAAATGATGATCTGTTTAAAAAATACCATCTCGATAAAATAAAATTACCGGCAGGTTTTTCAATAGAGGTGTATTCCAAAGCAGAAGGAGCACGGAGCCTTTGCCTTTCTCCCGGCGGGACTTTATTTGTGGGCACCCAGGGTACCGGAAAAGTATATGCAATAAGAGATGAAAATAATGATGGCAAGGCTGATAAAGTTTACACAGTTGCAAAAGGCTTGAATACGCCTAATGGTGTTGCTTTTAAGGATGGTAATCTTTACATTGCTACAATTTCTACTATTTACAGACTTGATAATATTGAATCGAAATTGGACAATCCTCCAACCCCGTTAGTGGTGTTTGATAAGTACCCCACAGATACCCATCATGGTTGGAAATTTATTGCATTCGGTCCCGATGGAAAACTATATGTTCCGGTTGGCGCTCCCTGTAATATTTGCGAGCCTGATAAACCCATTTATGCTTCAATTACCAGGATGAATGCAGATGGTTCGGACATGGAAATTTTTGCAAAAGGCATAAGAAACAGTGTAGGTTTTACATGGCATCCCGTTACAAAGGAACTTTGGTTTACCGATAACGGAAGAGATGAACTGGGTAATGATATTCCCAATGATGAATTAAATAACGCTCCAAAGGCAGGAATGAATTTCGGATATCCTTATTGCCATCAGGGTAATATTCCCGATCCCGAATTTGGAAAAGGAAAGAACTGCAGTGATTACACTCCACCTGTAAAATTGATGGGGCCACATGTAGCTGCACTCGGGCTCAGATTTTACACCGGCAGTATGTTTCCTCAAGAATATAAGAATGCCATTTTTGTGGCCCGGCATGGTAGCTGGAATAGAAGTATCCCCATTGGATATGACTTAGCAGTTTTAAAAATGGATGCTAACGGAAATCCTTCTAACCCTGTCCCTTTCGCACAGGGCTGGTTACAAAATGAAAAAACGGTAAATGGCCGGCCGGTAGATGTTACTTTTATGCAGGACGGCTCAATGCTCGTAAGTGATGATTACAACGGAGTGATATATAAGATAAGCTACAAAGCGTCAACCCCTGCTTCCTAATGGAAAAGGAGTGTCAGAACATAATTTAATGCCGGTCATTAAATTGATATTATAGTACATTTTTCAACACCTGGTACACGGGTTTTATTTTAAATGAATTAGCCAATTAATTAACCAATGCACGACCATCACCATCACCACGCAGAGGAACATTTGCAAAGCTCAGATTTACTTAGAGATGTTGTTATTGGTATGAGTGACGGCCTTACCGTCCCGTTTGCATTGGCGGCCGGTTTAAGTGGTGCCGTTGCCACCAGCAATATTGTTATAATTGCAGGAATAGCTGAAATAGCGGCAGGGAGTATTGCAATGGGTCTGGGTGGATATTTGGCCGGCAAAACAGAACAGGATCATTACAATAGTGAATTAAAAAGAGAATATGCGGAAGTAGAACGAATTCCTGAAATGGAAAAAAAGGAAGTGCAGGATTTTTTTGAAAGTATAGGCCTTAGTGAAGATTTGCAAATGAAAGCAACCGAAGAAATTGCAACCGATAAGAAACAATGGGTTGATTTCATGATGAAATTTGAATTAGGGCTTGAGAAGCCAGATCCAAGACGAGCTCGAAGAAGCGCTCTGAATATTGGGGTATCGTACGTAGTAGGAGGCATAATTCCGCTTAGTCCTTATTTCTTTATTTCCGATTCAAAAGAAGCTTTAAAGTTCTCCGTAATTGCCACCTTAATATGTCTTTTTGTTTTTGGTTATTTCAAAAGCAAAATCACGGGCGTTCCGGTTATTTCAGGTGCGCTAAAAGTAATGATAATTGGAGCGCTGGCGGCCGGCGCTGCATATTCTATAGCTATGCTCATAAAATAAATGCATCTATGATCTAACTATATATCCCGGTAGATCATCAATTGCCCTGGAATTTACAGAATTACCAGAATTTTCCCTCACCTACCTCAATTTCAAGGTAAATCTCTCTATTTCTATCGGACAAAAGTGCGTTTTTAACTATTGCCTTGTAGAGTAATTACTTCGTAAAAATCGCTGCGGGTTTTGCTATTCCAAAGTAACATCACTCAATTATTGTGTTGCAGGAAATAATTATTTCTGATGTGCGTTACATGATAGAAGGAGCAGAATATTGTGGCCCTAACCATCAATATGTTTTTATTAATAAGGCTGATAAAAAAAACGCCTTATTAATAAATCCAAAGAAGCAAAGTGAGGAAAGTCATTTTTCAGGCATCGAATCATCCAAGTAACAACCAAATATCCATTCTATGAAACAACCCAACCTCATCAGTAGGTTCATGCTTACTGTTATGCTCTTTTTAGCGGCTATTCTCACAACGAACAAATTGTCCGCTCAACAGTCTCTTATTAACGTAGGTGGCTGGAATGCTTATGTACACTTACCTTGGGACTATAATGCTAATCCCACAACCGAATACCCAACAATTATATTCTTTCCAGGTTTAGGAGAAGTAGGCACTACGGCTTCAAAAGTAATTTTGAACGGGCCTGGCGCTTATCTTGCACAGGGCTGGGACGGAAATGTTAAGATCGGTACTGACAGTGTGAAGTTTATTATCATTAGCCTGCAGCCCCCGTCTGCTTGGCCATGGGAAGTAAACGTGAATCCAAAAATTCAACTTCTAAAATCCCTGTATAGAATTGATCCAAAAAAAATGCACCTGACCGGTTTGTCAATGGGTGGCTGGGTGAGCACCACATTTGTTACGGGCGATCCGCTTGGTGGGCCGTATACGTATGCGAGCCAGGTAGCAACTGTAGTAGAAGTGGAAGGAGTAAAGCCCGACGATAACCAGCCATACCCTCAATTGTTTAATAATTTCGCCACAACAGGGGGAAGATTATTAGGCTTTGAACAGGTAAATGATGGAAGGGATATTCTTACACGCACTAACCAGATGAGTTATACCAAATCTGCTTCCGGAATTTTTGTTTCCACTAATTACAGTGGAGGTGGTCATTGCTGTTGGGAACAATTTTATGGTGGTAAAGGCCACCTGCCGAATCTTTTTATACTTGATGGCATTAAGCAAAACATTTACGAATGGATGGCAAGAAATCCATTGATCACAGCGGGCGCATTGCCGGTTACACTTACTGATTTCTCTGCAAAAATTGATAAAGATGAGATTGCTCTTTTCTGGAAAACTTCCTCTGAATTAAATAGCAACTACTACGAAATTCAGAGAAGCAAAGACGGTCAGAATTTTTCTAAAATTGGAAATGTATATGCCGCAGGAACATCCTCTGTAGAAAATATGTACACGTTTAAAGATATAACACCATTAAAAGGAATTAACTATTACAGGCTCTCCATGGTAGACCTCGATGGAAAAATGAGTTATAGTAAAACAGTTTCTGTTAGCGTGAAAGTTGCACATAGCTTCACTACCGATTATGTTAAGTTATCATCTCAAACAAAAAAATTAAGCTTTTCACTGAACAGCGAACGGGCTCAGAATGTAAGGGCGGCTGTTACAGATGTAATGGGCCGGGTATATTTCACAGAATCACTTCAGTTGCAAGCAGGGCCTAATTCTTTCGATAAAACAATCCCTGGTTTAGGCAAAGGAATTTACTATTTGAAATTCTCTGCTGATGATGAATTAATAACAAAGCCACTATTAACAGAATAAAATATTGATATAGAAGTCGAAGATCGTAATGGATAATCAGTTTTGAATTTTGGAATCTCCCCTCACCTTCTGAGGGGATTTTTTTTGAATCAAAATATGAAAATTAATGCAAATGAGAGCCCCTTTCGTGGGTTATAGATATTCCAAATGCTTATCAAAAAGTGGTAACTATGTAAAAACTTTATGTCGGCTATCTTTTGAGATATTTTCAATCGTCCATTCTATACGCTTCTCAAAATCATGCTGGCGTACCATGCAATTTTGTTTTGAACAAATGCGGCACGAAAATTCTTTGCAACCATCAGAATGAACAAAGAGCTCAACGGCTTCGCCAAACTCATTTCTAATGAGTTTACCAAGAGCCTCAACTTCGGCGTGGGATTCATTTACATTCAAATACCACGGAACCGTTAAATGACAGTCGCAATGTAAGGTGCTTCCATATTTAATGATTCGCAGGTTGTGTATATCGATCCAGTTTTCTTTGCGGCTGTTGTTAAGAAGCTTTACTAAGCTATCTAGCAATTTTTTATCAGCCTCATCCATTATACCGGCAATGGATGTACGTACAATTTTGTAGCCTGTATAAATAATAATCGCCGCAAAAAGGCAAGCAATAGCACTATCGATCCACAACCATTTTGTAAAATAAAGAAGCAGCAAGCCCACGAAAATTCCGACGGTTGTATAAGTATCGCTTTTCAAATGTTTGCCACCGGCAATTAGTTGCAACGAATTATTTTTTTTGCCTGTAGCAACACAAATAACACCGGTAACATAATTCACTATGGCAGTTGCACCGAGCAATATAATGCCGAAATCGAGCTTCGAAACCGGTTGAGGGTGTGTAAAATGTTTTACGGCTTCATAAATAATAGAGAATCCAGCAACGGTAATAAGAGTACCCTCGATAGCCGCAGAAATGAATTCAACCTTCCCATGACCATATGGATGCTCTTCGTCTCTCGGCTTCGATGAAAGATACAGGCTATAGATGCCTATAAGCCCGGCTACAATATTTACAATGCTTTCAAGTGCATCAGTAAGTATAGCGAGTGAACGTGTGACATACCATGCCACAACTTTAATAATAAATAATGCGATCGCAACAACGGTAATTATTTTTTGAAGCTTAAGATTTTCTTTTGAAGCAATCAAAATCTGTTATATTCTTATGGAGGTGCAAAGTACAATATTGCCGTTTATCATTAACCTCTTATTTATTACCGGATATTGCGGTAGCTTAATCCAATTGTTTGGATAAATCCCGGTGACAGAATTTATCCAAAATATAATCATTGCCAATAGTAAACATTAATTTTGCCAAATGCGCAAGACCTTAAATATCCTGGCAAGCTCTTTTCGGCTGACTATACAAGAGCTAATGGTAAACAAGCTGCGGACCGCACTTTCACTCATAGGAATCTCATTCGGCATATTCTGTATAATAGGTGTACTGGCGACTGTGAACAGCCTTGAGATGAATATTCAAAACCAAATCAAAAGCCTTGGCTCCAATACTATTTACATTGATAAATGGAACTATAGCGGCGGCCCTGATTACCCCTGGTGGAAATATGTGAACCGCCCGGTCCCAAAGTTTAATGAGGTAGAGTTTATAAAACAGAGAAGCCAACTATCGACAAATGTTGCCTATTTTATAAGGACACAGGGCACCATTCAATACGAAAATTATGCCCTGCAGGGAGTAGATCTTTACGGGGTGAGCGAAGAAGAAAACGATATTCAACCGGTAGTTATGGAATTTGGACGATATATGTCTGCGGCAGAATTCACGTCTGGTAGCCCTGTGGTAATTATCGGAAATCAGAATGCACTGGATTTATTCGGGAGCCCCGCACAGGCCATTGGAAAACAACTAAAGATAAAGGACAAATCAGCTACTGTTATTGGAGTTATTAAAAAAATGGGGCAAAGTATGATAGGTTGGAATTACGATCAATGTGTCATGTTATCATACCGATTCGCCAGGCAGTTGTTTAATGAAGACAACAGCAACCCGGCAATCATGGTAAAAGGGAAAGAGAATATAAGTTCGGTAGCCCTTGCCGACGAGTTGGAAGGCGTGATGCGGTCAATAAGAAAGCTTGGCCCAAGACAGGAAGACAATTTTTCTTTAAATCAAATCAGCAGCTTCAGCGACAGGGTAAGTTCTTTATTTTCAAGTATCAACCTGGGTGGATGGGCTATTGGAATTTTGAGCCTTGTGGTGGGTGCTTTCGGCATAGCAAATATTATGTTTGTAACCGTAAAAGAAAGAACGGCAATGATAGGTTTGAAAAAGGCTATTGGCGCAAAAAAAAGAAGTATCCTGTCTGAATTTTTACTTGAGGCTGCGATCATTTGCATATTGGGAGGGCTAATGGGCTTATTCCTTGTTTATATACTGACGATTGTTCTCACGAATGTTTTTAATTTTCCTGTTTACATTTCAGCGGGCATACTTACGCTTGCTATTTCTATATGTATCACAATCGGAATATTGGCAGGAATTATTCCCGCTTACACAGCATCAAGGCTTGACCCTGTAGTCGCAATACGGTCAAAGTAGTAATTAATATTTCAAAATTTACTTTGACAAAACCCATCAGATATTTTTTTTGACGAAATCAAAAAATAATGTAACAAAAAAATTGATCACAGAAACCTGCAAAATATTTTTACAAACCAATTTTTAGATTTCGCTCTCCAAAATAAAGATGCCTAACATTCTTGCGATAGAATCTTCATGTGATGAAACTGCGGCTTCTGTTTGCGCCGATGGAGTTATATTGAGTAACATTATTTTCAGTCAAAAAATCCATGAGCAATACGGCGGCGTTGTTCCCGAACTTGCTTCCAGGGCACATTTACAGGCAATTGTGCCGGTAGTAGATGAAGCTTTAAAGCACTCAGGAATAACCATTG
>JBBSBD010000299.1:0-7053 GCA_038251675.1 Chitinophagales bacterium
ACAGAAAAATTCGGAGTTGATAGATTCTATGCGCCGCGAAGCTGAGGCTGAAACGATTCATCTGATGATGCGTTTTTTACATGGAGTTTCTGATTATCAGGCATTAAGTAAAATAATACATAGGAATTGGGTAATTAAAACCCTGGCAAATCTCGACAGGAACGATCAGGCCACTTTAGTTAACAGGGTGACACATTCTGTTGCAGTTTAAGCTGGTTTCAAAGACTTCATAAAACACAAGCAGAATAAGCATTGAGTGAAATGAGATTCTCAACGCAAAATTTTTTATGATAAATAGAATAAAGAAGGAAATAAAAAGCACGCGTCATATGTTATGACACGTGCCAAACTGTATATACTTACATTTTTTCAGAAAGCTGATTCTTTTGTTGTTTTTATAAAATCTCTTTCATCGTTAAATTACTTTCCTCCCCAAAAAATAAGCAACTGAAATTCCTATCGTTTTAATTTTCATCACAGTCTCATTGGATGCGTCTGCTGCTAAATTAGAAAGGCCCATTCCGTATTGCGGATTTGACATGATTGACTAAAAACGAGATTCCAAATAGCAGAGAGGCTGTTCTGGTTTAATCACCGGAACAGCCTCTTTTTTCAGATCAGAGTTTTTGGAGTTAATTACCTGAACCCGTGCTGTTTATTTTTAGTTATTTCAAAGTTACTTAAATCAACAACCTTACCTCTTTTTGCAGGTCCCTTAATTGTATTCAGTCCACTTTCGTCATAAACTGTTGTTTCATCAGTTTCGCAAATAACTTTGTTATCCGACGTATATGGCCGTAGCCAAATATCAATCCATTCTGAATTATATTGGCTGAAGTCGTTGAATTTAAAGTCACAACCTGTAGATACACCCGTAATGAAAAAGGCAAATAAGGATTTACCCGAAATAATGTTTTGTGAAGCATTGGTGTTAAACAAAGAATAACCATAAATTGCTGTTTGGCTGGCGACATCACTTTGTGTGCCACCTGACAGTTTGAATAAATTTCCCTGAATATGAGCTTTTGACTGTTTTGCCGGATCATCCATTCCAACAATGTCATATATGGCAATTCCATCGGGATAAGGTCCAACTAATTCAATGACATTGTTTTGAATCAGAAAATTACACGCTGAAGGCACTACTGCTTTATTGAAATCCGGTGGTATATTTTCCTGGTATATCCATATTCCGCCTATGGATTGCATAGCTTCCATTTTATTGTTACTGATTTTTACATTCATATGATCGCCTGCCCAAAAACTGATTCCGGTATTTGTGTTTGTCAGGAAATTGGACTGATGTGGGCTTCCTCCAATTGTCAATTCTCCATTCGCTAGACCAATGGCATTTATTCCAGTTTCACAAGTACTGAATTCGCAGTTTTGCACAATTTGATTGCCTCCCATTGGATAATTGGTATAGCTACCTCCAAATTCAATGGCATTGTCAACGTTGTAGGGAGTAAAATCAAATAGTTCAACATATTTCCCCGAAAAGCTCAGATTCTGAAACTTTGTATTTGCTGTATAATTTTCAGGAGAACTGCCCCCAACGCGAATGATTGCCCCCAAAAAAGTAACATCTCCACCGGTCCACCAGTCGTATGGTTTTACGGGATTGTCATCAGATATAACAAAGCTCATGTCCGAAACGGTGAAATCTCCGCCATGGAAATCGAGAAAGAAGGAATTAGTTTCGATAAACGGCGCATACACCTGCAAATTGATGCCACCAGGAATAGTGTGAACAATGGTTTTATCTTTTGCTGATCCTTTAAAAGTACCCCGAAAATCATTGATTATCATCTGATCAAGATAAAAATCCCCTTCAGTTAACTGAATTACAGCACCCGGACCTGCCTCTTTTGCCTGTGCAAAGGCCTCCATCAGGTTTTTGGTGTCATACATTGGGCCCGCAGGCTCCACAAGAATAGTTTTGGCCATTAAATTTGCCGATTTAAGAGAGCTGACAGCCTGATCAGAAACAATTGTTTCTTGTTTTTCGCAGGAACCTAAAACAAGTATTCCTGCCAGAAATAACAGCATAAAATAAAATGTTTTCATGGTGATTTTTTTTAGTTAAACATTCCATAAAGTTAAGCCGGAGTAACAGTATGAAACTAACATATTGGTAACCAATATTAACAAATTTGTAACTCCATGGAATTTGGGTTGAGAAACAGATAAGAGAACGATTCTGCGGAATCAGTTCTTATTAAACCCGGAAGGATGCTTTCCATAGAACTCAAAAAAACATTTGCTGAAATAGGATAAATTATTGAATCCAACTTCAAAACAAACTTCTGTAACATTAGCAGAATTTTCAGAAAGCAAATAACTGGCTTTTCGTAATCGGAAATTCCGTATCAGTTCGTTGGGCGTTTGATTGGTCATTGTTTTAATTTTCCGATAGAGATGATTTCTGCTCATGGCCATTAATTCGCTCAGTTTTTCAACCCCAAACTGGTCTTCTCTATAATTTTCTTCAATGCATGTAAGTGTTTTCTGAAGGAACTGATCTTCAAGAGAATGAATGAATTCATTTTCCGATTTTAATTTGAAATCTGTAAGAAATTGTGTCCGGATTTTATTGGTCCGATCGATATGATATTTGACCCGCAATTCCAGTTCATCCAGTTTGAAAGGTTTTCCCAAATAATCGTCTGCACCCAGATGAAGTCCTTTCATCTTATCTTCGTGCTCAGTTTTTGCTGTCAGCAAAATGACCGGAATATGCGAAGTCCGATCATCTTGTTTCACTTTTTCGCAATAAGCATATCCATCCATCACCGGCATCATAACATCACAGACTACAACGTCAGGATGATGATGCAAGGTCATTTCGAATCCTTGCAAGCCATTTTCGGCAGAGATTACTCTGTACTTGCCAGTCAATGCATCTGTCAAATAGGATGTTATTTCAATGTTATCTTCAATGAGAAGAACAGTTGATTTTTCTTTGTTGGTTTCAGGGTGGCACCTTTCTGCAATAAAAGATGGGGAGAGGTGACTCTCTGTTGAAATTATTCCAGATTTGTATTCACTGTTCTGCGGGCTGATTTCTTCCGGGTGAAAATGTGAATTGCCCTTCAAAAAAGCAATGGTAAATGTTGTCCCTTGGTTTTCTTCACTTTGAACTTCAATGGTAGCTTGATGCAAATTCAGGTATTCTTTTACCAGGGCCAACCCAATTCCGGTTCCGGCCAGATTTTGCTGGTAGGAATTATTTACCTGGTAATATTCATTAAATACTTTATTCGCCTGATCGGGAGGAATACCAATTCCTGTATCCTGAATTTTCACCAAAACTTTATCTTTTTCTTCTGTAACTTCAACAGTTATCTTTCCCTGAGGGCATAATTTAAAAGCATTGGAAATAAGATTAATCAGTGTATTCTCAATTTTTTTCCGATCGATCCAAAGTATAATTTCATCATCGGGTAATATAATCCGGTATTCCAAATTTAATGCTTCGGCGCGGGAAGAGAATGCATGACAAATCGGTTTGATAAAACTTTTGAAATTGACCGGTTCTGCGTTCATGCTTAATTGTCCGTTTTTAAGTTTTGACAAATCAAGTATTTGATTGATTAAAAACAGTAACCGTTGTGCATTATTAATGATTAGATTAATCAATTTTTTTTGATTTTTCGGTGTTGTTTCATCCTGAATCATCCGGTTTGCAGGGTCAAGAATCAAAGAAAGGGGTGTCCGGAATTCATGACTGATGTTGGTAAAAAAACGGGATTTGGCAGTATTGATTTCCTGTAAACTTTCAGTTTCCTGATTTTTGATTTCAAGTTGGTGCTGAAGTCTTAACTTTCTTAAGTTGTAGTAGTAAATTGTTGAAATAATGCCGATTATAAAAATAAAGTATAAGGTTATGGCCCACCATGATTTTAATGGAGGTGTATCAATAACTATAGTCAAGGTTCGTGGGGTGTTGTTCCATACGCCATCGTTATTTGAACCGCTTACATAAAAAACATATTTGCCGCCATTTAAATTCGTGTAAGTTGCCTGCGATTGGTTACCCACAAAATTCCAGTCTTCATCAAGTCCTTCCAGTTTGTATTTATATTGATTGTGCTTTGGCGAGGTAAAATTTAATGCAGCGTATTTAATTGTAAATGAGTTTTCTTTGTACTTTAAATGAATGTTTTTTAAGCAATTAATATTCATATATAAAGGCTGGATATGATTTTTTGTATCATTGCCCGATCTGGAATGGATGATGAAATCGGTGAATACCAATGGAGGTGGTGTACTGTTTATCTTAACCTGGTTTGGATCAAATTGAACAATCCCATTATTTCCGCCAAAATACATGATTCCGTCTTTTGTTTTTGCTGCACTTTTGGCAAAAAACCTACCTGTAGGTACCCCATGGTTCTCATCAAACAGGGAAAATTTCTGTTCAACGCGGTCGAATTTATATATTCCTACACTGCTGCCTATCCATAAGTTTCCAGCTTCATCCTCTGAAATGCTGGTGATATAATTGGCTGATTCTGTGAAGGCAAATTTGTTCTCAAACTCTTTTGTTTGAGGATTAAACTTACTTAGCCCGCCGTAACCACCTATCCATAAAGTATCAAATCTATCTTTGTGGATAGCCATTACAGCATGATATATCAGTCCTAATTCTTTGTTATTGTGGTATATGGTGTCGGTTGTATGATAAGATTTATCCAGAACAAGCACACCCAAAGAATAAACACAAAGCAGCAATTTGTCATCCATTACAAGCATTGCACGTATATTATGCTCCTTATTTTCATAAATCAAGGAAAAGGTTTTATTCATTGGGTTAAAAGAATAAACTTGCCCGTAATCGGAACAGATGATTAATTGATGGTTAAATGGGACAATTTCGGTGAGGGTATTGCCTCTATTTATGATTGGAATTTGATTTGGAACGGGATGTTTTATTTTTTCAATCGTCTTTTTTTTGGGATTATAGCAAACCAGATAATTCAGGTGATTATACCAAACCTTTCCTGTTTCATCTTCATAAATTACATCAATTTGATTGTTTGTCGAATCAATAAAACTGGTTTTTTGCGTTTTAAAATCATAATACAATAATCCAAAACTTCGTGAACCAATCCACAATCCCTTCTCGCCGTGTTTTGCTACTCTGTCGCAGTGAAACATGAGTGTGGGTTTATCACCCAGATATAAAGGTAGTTGTTTGAAATAATTTCGTAATGAATCATAAACATAGACTCCTGCATTTTCCGTACCGATCCATAATCTGTTCGAACGGTCTTCAAATATTTTCGAAACACTGGTTTGCTCAAGTAAACATTTAAACTGTCTGGTTTCTTCATCCAGATAGAAAAGTCCCTGTTCGTAAGTTCCGACCCAGATACGGCCGTTTTTGGTTTGGTAAATATCAGTCAGAACTGTATTCCCTTTTACGGGTAAAACATACTTCGCAAATTTGTTGTCACTAAAATTGTATGTAATAATCTGGTTGGTAAAAGTGGCCCAAAGGTTACCTTTGAAATCAAATAAAAAATCCTGAACAAATTTCAGATCGGGATAAACGATGGAATTAAAAAATGAAACGGTAGTGTCTGTTGGATTCATTATAAAAAAACCCTGATCAGTTCCCATCCAAAGCCGTTTGGCTGAATCAAATTTAATACAGTTAATGAGTTCATAAGTGGGTTGATAATCGGGCTTTTGAACTTTGAAAAAAACGGTATCCTGGTCATAAATGTCTTTGTTATAAATGCTGTTTTTGATGGCAATATATACCTTATTGTCGGGTCCAAAAGTTAAATCATTTAAAATGTTTAGCCGCAATAGCTCATTGTTGGAAAAACTATAGAAGGATTGATACGTATCCGATTCCGGATTACCCTTTAAAGGAACTCTTCCAAACCAAAAATTTCCCAGGGTATCCTCCAGTATCGTGCTCACAAATTGGTTATATCGTTTAGGTGTAAATCTATATTTTTTAAATTGAATACCATCGTAGCGATCCAAACCATTAAACGTTCCAATCCACATAAAACCTTCTTTGTCTTGATAGAATGATTTTACCGAATTGTGTGATAGACCGTCATTAGTGGTCAGGTGTTCAAAAACGATTGTATTGGTTTGAGCGAATACTAAATGAAATCCGAACAATATGGAAAATAACAGAAAAATAGAGATTCTCAATTGAATCATGACTTTGCGTTTTAATTATGCCAGTCAATTCATTTCAGTAGTATCGTAGTTTGAGGGTTAAGGATATCTGGAATAATCGGTTTTTAATAAGTGTTCATTTATTCTGAATAATCAGGTCTGTTTTCTCTTTTTTGCAATCTAGGTGGAAATATTTCCCTAGATAGATCTTCATCAAATACTTAAATGACAATTAACACAAAACAAATGGCTTGCATTAAAACTACAAGGTATTCTGTTGCTGTTCTATACTCTAAAAATACAAAATAAATATTGATAAAACAATTTTTTTTACAAATCGGTTAAAAGAAAGATTAACAATAAATAAGCAAGGGTCAATTGTCCGACTGTCATTAGATGGAGAACACCGTTCCCATTGCAGCAACACATTTCATTAACCTGGTACTTTGCCATCGCACTTACCCTCTACTTTGCCTGGCCGGAAGCTTGCTTAGATGATGTTGCCTGATAGCACATGTCTTGACGAATTATTGATTGTTGATTGACGTACTTAGGCAATTACTGTGTAGGATTGCCATGAGTTACAAGGATACCGGGTAATGAACCAGGCATTAAGCAAAATTATACACCGGAATTGGGTAATAAAAACCCTGGCACGACTCGACAGTAAAGACCAGGCCGACCTGATTAACAGGGTAACGCATCCGGTTGGTCTTTAAGCATTGTTGAATTTCAAAAAAGTAGTATCCATACAATAGTGAACATCCGAATGGAATGTCCCTTTCCTCACTATTAGTATTGAAATCTGTTTGAAAAAAATATTTGTATCAAAAAAAGAGATTAAAAAACACCTTTCTATCCTTCAACGCATCAGCAGCCCGGGAAGCCGGGCTGTTTGCATTCTGAAAA
>JBBSBD010000300.1:0-7019 GCA_038251675.1 Chitinophagales bacterium
TGATCTATCCAACCAGATTTTATATCCAGGATACTTTCACCATATAATGTGGTTTGCAATTCTCCCAGGTTTACTTCTGTTAAGATCACGTGGGACTCACCGTAAATTTTTAACCTGAATTTATCTCCCGTCAAAAGGCTTTTGCAAACTTGCGTTTCTTCGCCGCGTACAGAAAGATCATTCATTGTTTTGTAAGTAACAGTTGCGGTTACAACAGTTCCATTATAGATTGAATGTTTTTCCTTGTATCCATTGTCATATGTTTTTTTATTTTTAGTAACTTCTTTAGCGCCGTCTAAATAAATGCGCAACGTCTTGCCGTTTACTTCAATATTTATTTTATCGTTAGTAACTGTACTGTGCTCAATGGTTACGCTTTCTTCATTTCCTTGTACAAAGTTGACTTCTATGTACGGGCTTATTATTACTTTATCAAAAGATTTAACGGCGGTCGTTGTTTGCGCAGATGCAGTTTTCAAGATAAAAACTGCAAGTATTGTTATATAATATTTTGATTTTCGCATGTTATGTTTTTTAGTTTTTTAGTTGTTAGTTGCTCTTTGAATTTACCTGCTGTTTTAGCTTTCTAATTAAACTCGAGGTTTATGTGGCCACTTCCTGCATGCACAGTCACGGGAACGCCGCCTCCATTAAGTGCGCCATTTACTTCATCTTTTTCCAGGCTGCCTTTAAAGTTTTCCATGGTACCGGTTGAGATTTTCATAGCACTTAATTTCAAATCAACTGCTGCACTTTTAGGAAGTTGTAAATTCACCCTGCCTGCAGAATTGTTTATAGAAATAAATTTTCCAAGGCTGTTCATTGACACATCAATGTTTCCGCCGCTGGTGGAAGTTTTAAGAGAACAACTCAGGCCCTGAAGCGAAACATTTCCGCCGCTGGTTTGCGCAGATAAATCTCCGTCAATAGCTTCTCCTTTTATATTTCCGCCGCTTGTTCCTACTTTGATATTACCTTTTAAGCCCTCTATTTTTATAGATCCCCCGGAAGTGGACATGTTTATGTCGCCGGAAGAATTCTCTGCATCAATATTACCGCCGCTTGTTGTGAGATCGAGAACGTCTTTGGAACTCCTCAGGTAAATGTTACCACCGGAAGTTCTTCCTTTTGTTTTGCCTTCCAGGTCATTCAATACCAAATTACCGCCGCTCGTTGAAAAATCTTTTTTTCCCGTAAGGCCAGTCAGTTCAATGTTTCCGCCACTTGTTTGCAGATCTGCGTCAGCGGTCTTAGATACATATATTTTGAAAGAAAAGCTCAGCGATTTTTTCCAATCAGTTATTCTGTGTTTTGGCTTAGCCGTAGCAGTAAGCTTATTATTAGTTACAGAAACGGTTAAATCATAATCATTCTCTATCCTGCTTTTTATTTCATCATCGGAAAGTGTCTTCTTCCAATTATTATTCTGGTTTACAAATACTTCAACATGCATCTCGGAGGGATCTACTGCGGATACAGTTATGTTACCTCCCGAAGTTTCCGAAACAACGCTGTTAATCGATTCCCCGGAAAATGATTTGGTGAGGTAAGCCTTATCCGATTTGTTTTGTGAATATGCAGCAAGACAAAAGGCAGGCATTAGTAACAAAAGAAAATACTTTTTCATTATGTAGTTTTTAAATTTAAAATGATTTTTGTTTTGTTATTCACGGGATAGAAAACGGCTACGCAAATGGTTTCAACCATCATACCAATGGCATATCGTGTTGATACACAATACAGGTAACAATAATTATTAATTGGGGACTGTTCGATTACGAACACCTGTACCGGAAAACCGGACAGTAGTACAAAGGCAATTTATCGGGAGTATTGCAAAGAAACTCAATATTTTCCTGGTAAAGATTTATCTATCTCAAGAGAAGTGATTTTATTTCCTTTGTCAAAGTGGAAACCATTTGACGAAACGTAATGTTCGATACCTTCTAAAACACCCTTTGACAAAAGGTTCTTCGAAAAGTAGATGGATTTACTTTTTTTCAGTTCTTCAAGTTCCGGGCTATAATTAGCTACAACAATTCCCCGCGTTTTTCCTTTGAGCATATCTTTATCATTTCCACTATTGCCTGCAGTAATAAAATTTTCCAGCGGCAACTTCCATTTATAACTCAGGTAGCGGACAGCGCTCCCTTTGCTGGCACGAAACGGTAAAAAGTCGAGATATTTATTTTCGGTGAGCAGTACTTTTGCTCTTAGTTTTTTATCATCAAGAAATTTATAGAGGTTAGCAATATTATCTTCCATGAAAGCATCATCCACATAATAACTCAATTTGAAACGCCATTGCGCATCCTTTTCCTGCAAATGAATACCGGGAAATTTTGATAAAACATTTTGCAATTCATCTCTTTTCCATTGATAATCTATATGGCTTTCATATCCGTTATCCGGAATAAGTTTTTCAGTATAATAAATTTCTGAACCGGCAGAACATATAAGTACATCCGGGCTGGGAAGATCATATTTTGAAAAAGCCTCTTCCGTTATTTCCCTGTTTCTGCCGCTGGCAACTCCAAAAACTACGTTTCCTTCATGAGCATCAATCCAGTGTTTCAATTCATCGAGGCCATCCGATTTATCGCCATCTACCAAAGTACCGTCGATGTCCGAAATAATAAACAATTCTGCCCTGGCAAGCTTTTTCCCATAAGCCGTTTTATGTTTAAAGGCAAGCGCAGCCGTGTCTTTTCTTTTGAAAAGGTTATCAATTAATTCCACATATTTATCAGCATGAGCCGTCCATGAGTACAGGTCGTTGGCAGCCCTTATTCCGTTAGAAGAATATTTTTCCCATAATACCTGGTCGGCAATAATTTTCTTCAACGCCTCTGCAATAGCGGCTGGGTCTTCTACATCCACCAAGAGTCCATTGTCACAATGTTTCAATATTTCTTTCGGGCCACCAGTAGGCGAAGCAACCACAGGAAGGCCGCAGGCCGCGGCTTCCACAATAGTTAATCCAAAATTTTCTCCGGGAGTTGCATTTACAAAAACTCCTTTTTTACGGGCAGCCACACGATAAATTTCCGGCACTTCCAGTTTGGGATCATTCTTTTTTGGGATGGCCATCTTTCCATACAGATCGTATTTGTCAAGCAACAATAAGAGATTTGTAAGAATATCCTGTTCGTCGGCAGGCATCTTTGTAATGTCTTTTCTCACGCCGGCAAATATGGCAAGATTGGCCATTGCCTGCAATTCCTTATCCTGGCCAAAGCATTGGATGATTCGTTCAAAATTTTTTCTTTTATCTGCACGACCGATAGAAAGAATCAACGGCTTAGCCGGGTTGAAAAGAAAACGTTCTATGTCAGAATTTACCCGGTAAAGAGCCTGCTCCTGCTCAATGGTCATCTTGAACGAAGGCATATCAAGACGGTAAAAGGGATAAAATAATTCGGTGTTCACACCCGGAGGAATTACCTCAAACCTGCCTTTATCTTTATTCTCATATAACCCATACTGCGTTTCTATTTCATGTTGGGTACTTACTATAATTAAATCAGCCGTTTGCAGTAAATCTTCTTCTACTGCAATGCGCTTATCCATGCTGAACTTTTCATTGATCCTTTCCGGCGTAAGCCCTTCATGCAGTAAAATATTTTTTTTGTTGCGGCCAAGCGAATGTGCTGTTGCAATAAAAGGAATACCAAACATTTCGCTTATCTGCGATGCAATGTAGTTACCATCTGCATAATGGCCATGAACTACATCCGGGAAATCGTCTTCCTTCTCAGTAAAGCGTATTGTCTTATCAATAAACTCATCAAGATAATCCCACAATGATTCTTTTGAGCGGTAGGAATTGCCGCCACATGAAATCCTTACTATGCGGGCCTTTTCATTTACTGTTTCAATTTCTTTTTCGTAAGAAGACGACACTCTTTTATCAGCGACTCTGCGGGTAAAGAGATCCACCTTTCGTACACCGGGATGCCGGGAAAGATTCTCTAAAAGCTCGAGTACATATTTAACCTGGCCGCCGGTATCTTTATCTTTGCCAATTTCCGCATCTTCAAATCGTATAAGGCCATGTGGGCTGAATAATTGTATATAATATCCGTTCATTATTTCTTATTCAGTTTACCTGATATTTGTAAAATTAACCAAATCAAAAACAATCAGGCTCATTGCATGGTAACGAATCAAATGTTGGATGGTTTTTCTGTAGCTGAAACAACGTTAACTCATTCACTCAAGTTAATTTACGTGAAGGGATTTTGTATTTTTAATTAAAACGAGTAAATAGAATATGTATTCAGGATCAGGATTTAGTGACTGGGAAATTGGAGATATAACCGTTCTCCTTCATGATGGAATTTTTCATTTGTTTCATCTTATCATTCCAAACCATGATTACATCGCTCACGCAGTTTCAGAGGATGGTGTTTCATGGAAAAGAGTGAACAACGCTTTATTCGTAGGAGACCCGGGCGAATGGGATGATGACATGCTGTGGACGATGCATGTAGTAGAGGCAGGTGACAAATTTGAAATGTACTACACCGGCCTGCAGCGAAGAGACCGCGGTGTTATTTCCAGGATCGGATTGGCCGAATCACCCGATCTTATCAAATGGGAAAAGAACCGCAAGAATATTTTTCCGATAGAGCCGAAGGGCATTTATTATGAAGCGCCGGATACCAACCCGAGAAAATGGCTTAGTTTCCGCGATCCTTTCAGATTTGAGCATAACGGCGAAGTTTACCTGCTTGTGTGTGCCCGGAGTATTTCCGGGCCGGTATCGCGAAGGGGTTGTGTGGGCGTAGTTAAAATCACCCATGATATTGTTGAGCTGATGCCGCCCTTATTATACCCGATGGTGTATGACGATATTGAATGCCCCTGTGTATTTATGTTGAAAGGACGGTTTTATTTATTGGGTTCCATAAGGGAAGATATAAAAGTGCGCTATTGGTTCTCACCTGATTTTTTTGGTGAATACCATTCTTTTCACGCTGACGTGCTTTTGCCACAGGGGAATTATGCGGCACGCACTGTACAGGATGGCGATCACTTGCTGGTTTATAATTTTTTCTATGCTTATGGAAAGATTGATGCCCTGCGTGTACTGCCTCCTCCAAAAGAACTGGATGCTGATGATAATGGGAGGCTGCGGCTGAAAAGCTATTACCGCTGGGAACTAATGGCTATAAAACAAGTGCAGCAACCTGAATTTGGAGAAGTAGTGCGCTTACTTTCCAATCCCACTGCTACTTCCGACATAGCCCCGTATAAATGGATATGTGGATCAAGGAGCGGGTACGAAATATTTTGTTTCCAAAAACCTTCCGCCGGTTTTATATGGGAAGGGTTACTAACGGTGGAGGGCATGGGTAAGCTGGGCCTGGTAAGTGATATTGACCATGACGGCAACGGATACTATATTTCATTTGATGTATCCAATGGACTTTTACAAATAAGGGCGTGGGGTTTTAACCCGCTAAACAACCGGCAGAATTTTATTTTTACCGATATCCAGTCTGGCGCATTTAACATCAATGGAATAAAATCTTTTCATTTCAGGCTTATAAGATATGGTAACTATATTGAACTCTCCATTGACGGCGAAATAAAGCTAACACTGATGGATTATACTTTCTCCGGAACCGGCATCGGGCTTTATTCCTCATCTTCGGTGATTTCTTTGCAAAATTCAACAGTGAAGATATTACCACATCCCAAAGATGAATATGCCAGCCAGGAAGAGGCGGGGAAATTGGGGTCATGACGCAGAATTTTAAGTTCACCCCCTTAGACACGTTTGGCATACTATCTATTCTTTCTCCTCAAGCCTTGAGCTATTAACACCGATTAGCCCCTCAAATTACCAGCCCCAATTATGTGCATAAAGAATTTTTCCAGAAGTATAGTTGTTTATTGCATAACGTATTATTATTTCATCGCCGCCTGCAATTTCGAAAGCAGGTTAATCACTTTTGTTTTCGGGTCACCTTCGCCGAGAGTTTCAATAGGCAGATAGCCTTTGTAACCTGATGCTTCAATAATTCCTAATAACCTCTCCATATCTGTATCAACCTCTGCACCATTGATAAAAACCTTTTCTTTGATCTGCCAGTTAACGGTATATTTTACTGACCTGGTAATTTCGTCATATGGGTCAAGCACCCGGTAGCTGCCGGTATCAAGTATAAGCCCCAGCCATTCTGAATTAACCGCTTCAATCATTTTAATCACCTGGTCAGCAGTTTGTATAAAATCATTATGGTTTTGTAAGCCGATGATCACTCCATGTTGCCTGCCGTAATCCACACAAGTTTGAATGTCCTTTAGCATCCATTCAGTAACCTGTTCATGGGATATCCCTTCATTTTTTTGATTGCCGGCAAATATTCTTATCACCGGTGCGCCAATCTTTGCAGCCACTTCTATCCAGCTTTTTACACGTGTAACTTCAAGGTCGCGCTTCTTTTTATCGGCGATCGTAAAATCGTTACGCACACCGGTACCGCTTATTTCAATACCGAGCCTGAATGCTTTTCTTTTTATTTCAAACAGGTATTCATCAGTTGGTACTTCCGGGTATCCTTTAAAATAATAACCAGTGATGTCAACACCTTCAAAGCCGGTTGCTGCGCAAAAATCCAGCAGATCGCTGATGGTCATATTTCCAGCAGACAATGGGTCATTGAAAGAAAAAGCATTGAGGCTTGCCTTTAGCCCATCGGTGTCTGAAGGTGCTTTTTTTGACGATGTTGATTTCGAATTAAAGGCCATACCTGCAGATGCCAAAGCAGGCAGAACGATCATAGATGATAAAAATTTTCTGCGATGATATTGATTGTTCATTGACGAAAGATTTTAGAGGATTGAAAAAATCATTTTGAAAAAAGCTGTACCAATCCATACACACCTATGGTAACAATTGACAACACACTGATTAAAAAAGCCGAATTATATAAAATACCGGAAGTGAAAAACTTCGCTCTTCTATTACGAAACTGTATTGCCGCATAGACCACCAGAAAAAGCATGAA
>JBBSBD010000301.1:0-6997 GCA_038251675.1 Chitinophagales bacterium
TCAGAAACAAATAAAGAGCATAATTGCTTTTTCATTTATTGAAGATAAAAAATTGTTTAACTATCGGAGCAATGAAAATTCCATCTCAATTCAACGACGCATCAATCATCGATCGTTAAAGCAATTGTTTTCTTCTACAATTTACTTCTCTCATAAACATCTTCCATCGGCAACTTCACATCAAGTGTCTCTATAAAAATTTCTTCATCAATTTTGTTATATTCTTTCAATTGCCAAAGGCCTTCTTTATTGACAGCAAAATGCTCCACATGAATAGATTGGGAATCCACAAGCAGATAATCTTTTAAAGCAGGAATAGCGCGGTGCAACATAAACTTTTCGCCACGATCATAATTGCGTGTAGAGGCGGAAAGAATTTCAATAATAACGGTTGGTTCGATAGCTGTATTTTCATCGTCGTTTGGAGAAATAACATCTCCGCAAATAATGGAAATATCAGGATAAGTAAATAATGTATTTTCCGGGATATGTATGCGCATATCACTGCCGTAAGGGCGGCAGCTTTTACCCTTTAATGCATTTATAAAAATTCCTGTGATATTAATTGAAATAATATTATGCCTTGCGCTTGCGCCCGACATTGCAAATATTTCACCTTTATAATACTCGTGCTTTTCCGAAGCTTCATTTTCCATTTCAAGATATTCCTGTATGGAGTAAAACTTCTTTTGATAGGCATGTATTGGTTCTTCTGCTTCCATATTTTAAAGTTACAAAAGATAAGAGCGTATCTTAATGTGATATTCTTAAAGGCAAAAATTCCAGGACATTAAGAATACTTTTTTAAATTGTTATCAATTCAACGTAACATCAAACTCCTTCTCTTCCGAAACCGAATAATCCTTCACTACATTATACAAAGTATCTCTTTCAACAGGAACTCGCTTCGCCTGCTTAATCAGCGTTACCAATTCCGTCGTGCTCATCGTGGGATTTTGTTCTTCGCTTCCGGCCATTGAATAAATTTTTGTAGAATCATCTATCGTTCCATCAATATCATTCACGCCAAAGGATAATGAAAGCTGTGCGTTTTGCCTTCCCAGCATTGGCCAATAGGCTTTGAGATGCGGAAAGTTATCCATGTAAATACGTGCCACCGCATACATTTTCATATCTTCTGTAACAGAGCTTTCAGGCACATGGCTCATGTCATTATTTTTATTACGAAACTTAAGCGGAATGAAAGTATTGAAGCCGTTCGTTTTATCCTGCAGGTCGCGCAGCCGCTTCATGTGGTCAATGCGATGTGTGTAATTTTCTATGTGCCCGTAAAGCATTGTAGCGTTGGTATGCATTCCAAGTTTATGTGCCGTTTCATGAATCTTCAGCCAGCCGTTTGAATCAACTTTGTCTGCACTTATTTGTTCCCGGATTTCTTCATCAAAAATTTCAGCGCCGCCGCCGGGGAGAGATTGCAAACCGGCATTTTTCAATTTCATCATGCCGTCTTCAACGGATAGTTTTGCTTTCCTAAACATATAATCAAGTTCGACTGCTGTAAAACCTTTTCGATGTAGTTCAGGCCTGTGTTCCCTTATATCTGAAATAAGATTACAGAAAAAATCAAGGTCCATTTTTGGATGAACACCTCCGACGATGTGGACTTCAGTCACCGGTTTCCCATCATAGCCCTTTACGATATCCATCATCTGATCATGACTTAAAACCCATCCTTCATCGCGATGAGCATACAGCCTGGAATAAGAACAAAACTTACATGAGAACACACAAACATTAGTTGGCTCAATGTGAAAGTTCCTGTTGAAATAAGTTTTATCTCCGTGCTTTTTTTCTCTTATGTAATTGGCGAATGTAGCGGCAAGGCCGAGGCTGGCTTTTTCAAATAACATCATACCATCTTCGTCGCTTATCCTTTCGTTTGCAGTAATTTTTTCCGCGATTTTTTTAAATTCTTTGCCTTCATTTAAAGAACTTATAACCTCTAAAAGTTCCTTTTCTTTTGTGGAATTTATCATACGGCAAAGTTACTTCAGTACAATGTGTAAAACAAAAGAGGCTGACCTGTTTAGATCAACCTCTTAAATAATATGAATACGCTCTAATCTCAGCAGAAGACTTTTATCTTACTGTTTTACTATCCTTTCCACAACAGTCTTTTCAGTGTACATTAACTTAACAATATAAACACCTCCGGGTAACCTGCTAAAGTCAACGGTCATCTCGGTGTTCCCTTTACCATTCAGGTCTTTGGCCCAAACCAATTGTCCTACGGAATTATAAATGCCTACCTTTTGCAAAGTGGTTGGCACCTGGGCATTGCGAATTATGAATGAATTGGTGAAAGGGTTTGGATAAATCAGGTAGCCCTGGTTCTTAAGCCGCTGTGGTAATGTCTTTGTATAAATATTTATATTATCCAGGTATAAATTATTTTGCTGATTACTTTTTGCTGCAAAATAAACCTGGAAATTCTTTTTACCGATTACCGGGCTCAGGTAAACATTAATACTTTTCCATTGGTTACCATTATTCGGCGTGAAGCGCGTAGTATTTGTGAAATTAGGATCGCTGATGGTTTGAAGTTCCTCACCCCATTTTTTCCAAATGGTTGTAAATGTTTGTCCGCAATCCTGCGTGATTTGCACCTCCAGCGTATCCAGCGGTAGCGTGGTACTGCCGGGATACTGTGTTCCCTGCGCATACGCGTAATCGAATGATACAAAGAATGAATCCACGTTAGCATCATAGTTTATAACAGGGGAAGCGAATTTGTCTGTTGTATTGCCCGGTGAATAATCATAATTTCTGATAATCATTGATCCTGTTCCGGTTTTTGCCGAGGCGGTAGTTCTTTCCCACGTGAGTGCACCGTCTGGATTTATTACGCTCCAATTGGCCGGGGGAAAGGTAGTTGTTTCAAAACCTTCGGTAACTGGTGCATCTAAGATTGGAGAAATCACTATGGCTTTTCTCGCTGTATCATTAGAAGTAAATTGCTCAGGCATTCCGTTTGGTTCAGTGCTATAAATGGTAAGTATATGTGTTCCCGGTACTGATGTTACCTGGTTGAGTGTAACGACTTGTGTAGAACACCTTGGCAATGCACCTGAAAAATCATACGTACCTACAGTTCCATTATCTACCTGGTAATTTATTTTTAAAGTCTTTAGCGTATCCAATCCATAATTGGCGATGGTTACTTCAGGCACAAAATCCGGAACACAGAGCGTTCCAAAAGGTTTATTAACAGACAGGACTGCTGCGTTGTATTGCTTTGTATCAATTTTATTTACGGCAAAATTGTCAATATAAATATTGTTTCCATAATCAGTAACTGCACGTATTCCTAATATGATAGAAGATGAAGTAGTTCCGCAGGTTGGTATGCTTATATTTTCGTTACGCCATTGTGTGGAAGTAGGAGTGAATGCAGGCGTTACGAAAACACCAGTCGTAGAAAGGCTTGGACCTCCTTTTTTATAACTGGTTGGGAGCCATGTTACCCCGCAATCAGTAGAATATATAATTTGAAGTGAATCCTTTTCAACAGCCGAATACTGTGCATACGCAACATCAAAATTTATGTTGATAGAGTCGGCACCGCTAAGGTCAATTTTTGGAGACCTTAGGATGTCTTCTTGTCCCTTAGCGTCATAATTATATGCATCAAATTTCATAGAGGCTACACCACTTTTTTTGCCATTAGTTGTTCGTGCCCATGAAATGCCACCATCGGGATTCAGCAAACTCCATCCGCCTGGCGGCGGGAAAGTTGTTGATTCAAAACCCTCAAGAGAAGGAAGCGTTAAACTCTGTAATACGTTGAATGTAATCGAAGCAGTGTCATTTGAGGTTCGCTCGTCCGCAACGCCATTGGGCTCAAATGTATATACCTGTAAATCATGAACTCCGGGTGACGGATTCAATGGTAAGGTTATCGTAAGATTTTGGGTTGCAAAAAGATTAAGTGACAGACCGGTGAATGATTGGGTACCAATGTCCACGCCGTCAAGGATAAGTCCTACAGAAACAGAAGTTAATTGATTTTTACCCACATTAGTAATGGTTACTTCAGGGGTTATTGGCAGTTCGCAATAAGGTGCCGCATTGTTAGGAGTGATGATGGTTGATAAGGCGGCATCATTTAAAAATGTAAGGAAAGAAACTTCCGCCCACCATACACCATATTTCGATTGATTATCGGAAGCTCCGGCTCTTTGCTCGGCATATTGCTGTATCGTCCATAAATTTCCTGTAACCGGATCCAGCGCAGAGTGGCTATAGTCTCCCCAACGAGCCCTTCCACTTGAATAGTCTTTCCAGTAGGTGCTTATACCGCCTTTATACACATATTCATCATCGGTGTTATTTGGAGGTGTAGTTGCAGATCTCGTGCTATACGCAGCATTAACTCTTGTAGAAGGAGATGAAACCGTATATCCAATTAAAACATTTTCAGCCGGGTTTACCGCAATTGTTGGAAAATATCTTGAAGTAAGCCCGGTGGGATCATCGATACGTCCTCTTTGTAAAACGTCCCCCGCAGGAGATAACTCCCACCATTGTACAGCGGTGTGATCAAATGCTGTTGCAGGCAATCCGATATGGTGAGCACACCATATTTGGCCATTTATCATTACTGCCGAACTGATCCTGGCATCATTAACTGAAAGTTTTCTTGTTTCACCTAATTGAGGCGCAAGATTACCAAGCGAGCCGCCTGCCCATGCTGAACCTCCGGAAGGAAATACGGCAGCCGTCGTGTTCCAGGTAAGTGCAGGGATGTTGCCTGTAATAGTAGATAGCCTGATGGCCGAAGCGCTGCCATTCCAGTTTTGCATAATATAAAATGTCGTTGCCGGAACTGCTGAAAGCCCATAAACTGTTACCGGGCATGGAGCGTCACCATCAGAGGTTGTTTTTTCGATCGTTTGCGCATTTGTTCCAAAAGTAATAGGATTACCCGCAGCCAAATTTGCTTTGTCGAAAGCAAATAATATAGGCCCGGAGAAGTTCATGGCCCCCGGAAATTTTCTTCCTGAAACCACCAATAACCTGTTGTCGAAGCCAAGGTAGGGGTGATCAAGCAATATCGCGCCATCAACAGAAGAAGGAGTGAAGCTATACCTGTACCAGCTCCCTGCAGGATCTCCTGTTTGAGAAACCGCAATAAAAAGTTTGTTGATATTATCTGTCGAAATTCCGCTTATCCAAAACCTGTTTAGGTAAGGATCATATTGCATGTAAGGATCAGAAATATTCGCATTGTTGAAAAAAGTAGCAAACGTCATTTGGCTTAATACTGCGCCGCCATTTTTAGCATGTACAATTATAAAATCATTCGTGGCAGTTACTACATTATTTATGCCCACAGCGCCATGAGAATCCGGGGGTATCGTTTGCAGGGGATCTACATGTCCCAAAAAATCCTGGAGGGGAGGTGGTGATGCAGATTCAATAGAAGTGGGCGTAAAGGCGGGCAAGTTACCTTGTCTCATTATTTTAGCAGACGGTGGTATTGGCATATCATGCAATGGCCTCCAGCCTCCGTCAATTTCCTCTTCAAAATTTCTTTGATGAAGTTGGGCGGCGTCTTTATTAGCAAGTTCTTTAAAATTAAATTTCTCGGCTGTAGCGGTTTGGGAATAAATTTTTCCGGAACAAACAAAAAAGAAAAACAGAATAAAAATGCCCTGAAACGCGAGGTGAGTAAATTTTTTCAATGAAGTTATTTTTAGTTTTGGAAATAGTTTCCAGGTAACGGATCTCAATATTTTTGAAGTGTTAAAAATATGATTTTTTTTTAAACTAAATGTTTCCCTTTCAGGAATTTAGAAATCGAATATTACAGCGAAATGGACAGTAGATAATAAAGATAATGATACAAAATGTGGTGATGTAAGTAAAAATTTTAATTGAACGCTGCGGGCCGAGATTAGAATAACGCAAAAAGAAAAATTTAGTTTAGGTAAGAATGAAAATTTGAAAATTATCGTATCCGCATGCCGTAAGATTCATTTTATTAATGGTTGAACACAAAATGTCTTCAGTACATAAGCAGACAAATAATTATGAATTCCGCGACCATTCATTTGAATCACAAAGCAGCCTGAATAATAGCTTACTGATAATTGGATGAAAGATTATTTAATACCGGGCAGCGTCGTGAAAATATAAAATACATTGTCATAAATTGTATTAGGGGTAAAGAGAAATTTAATTTATATCTTGAACGGGCAATGCATGTTTTAAATAATCTGTAATTACAAAAGAGAATAAAATGAATATCAAATTCCGGCTGATCGTAATGAATTTCCTTGAATTTTTTGTGTGGGGGGCGTGGCTGATTTCTTTGGGCGGGTATATGTTTAGTGTACTTCATGCAACTGGTTCACAAATCGGGTTGACATACGGCACCATGGGCATCGCTTCTCTTTTTATGCCGGCTCTTATGGGAATTATCGCGGATAGGTGGGTTAATGCCGAGAGGGTTTTAGGCATCTGCCATTTAATTGGAGCGGCCTTGTTGTTTTGGGCGTCGAAGGTTCAGGACCCTTCTATGATGTATTGGGTTATGCTTTTTAATGCCATGTTTTTTATGCCCACAATTGCTTTAAATAATACCGTTTCGTATATCACATTGGAGAAAAAAGGATTTGATATTGTAAAGGTATTCCCACCCATCAGGGTGTGGGGTACGGTTGGTTTTATAGTTGCGGTGTGGGTAGTGGATCTCTTTAATTGGACTTTAACTCCTAACCAGTTCCTGGTGAGTGCAACCGCTGCAGTATGTTTAGCTTTATACAGTTTTACGATGCCTGCATGCGAGCCCGCGAAAACATCAAAGGGAGCATCGTGGGTTTCTTCTTTTGGTTTAGATGCATTTGTTCTTTTTAAAAGAAAGAAAATGGTGGTGTTTTTTCTATTCGCAATGCTGCTGGGAGCAGCACTGCAAATTACCAATGCTTTTGGCAAACCATTCCTTGATGACTTCGGCAAAATCGATGCTTATAAA
>JBBSBD010000302.1:0-6996 GCA_038251675.1 Chitinophagales bacterium
GTTTTATTTCCTTCATCAATTATCATCCTAAAACGGAACGTCACAGACTCTCCTTTTTTCAAATGAAGATTTTTAAATGATTTGCCATTGGTGAATATTTTTTCTCCCAAAGGATTTGCTGCAAATAAGCCATAGCCCCTTGCATGCCAAAAAGTAGGATAGTTTGGATTTTTTGGATAATCAATAATTGTAACACTTACAGAGTCATTTCCCATTTTGCCAAACACTTTACACCACCTGCCCCTTGTGCTCCAGGCGTCGTCGCCGGTTTTGCCTTCGCTGGTAATATAGTTACCATTGGGCAATTTATCAGTGCCGGCTTTTATTACAGTTACGTTGCCTTTATCATCCTTAAATTCCTGATCTTTTTTTGCCGGAATTTCTAATGCATGTGCAAGCCTTATTGCATACATTCCGTCTTTAGCATCAGTAAATAAAACACTCGTATCTGCTGTGAGCTTAGTAGTTCTATCTATGATTCTCTGGTGAGCAGTTCCGCTAAATTCCAAACGTGTATTTTCTTCAAGTAATACTTTTTTTTGCTGATCGGTCCAGTTGGCATGATAGGCGATCACGCCTTTCTCTCCGCCGGAAATTTCATTCACTTTATCTGTTCTTATCCATCCATACAAATGTTTTTTTTCTGCGGGGATTGCATAAGAATTATTCCAGAAGTCCAGCCCATTTACATTTTCAAAAGTGAACCAAATCCCAAGATGATGCGGATGATCTGTAGGATCTCCGGGCTGTGTGTTTAAAGGAAAGCCTCTTGTGACAACGGTGCCGTTGGCAGCATGTACGGGATAAAGTACCGGTTTTTCAAGATTATCTGGATAAAGAAAAGTTGTAAAAGATTTCCCCCCGATAAGTACATCGATCTTTTTTTGATTACCGGATTTTACAATCTGTACCATTTCATTTTTTTGTGCGATAAGGGAAGCAGGAACTGAGAGCGTCAAAATGATGCATCCCAAAGATGGTAATAAGAATTTCATATTTATTATTAACTGTTAAAAAAATTACTGCTATTACAATTGCAACATGATTTTTTTTCAATGTTAACTGAATGATGAACTCAATGGCGCAATTGCTTTATGAACTTCTAAGTTATACCAATCTAAATAAATGGATTACGGATTAACTGCATTTATTATTAAAAAATCTGCTTATCTTTTTTTAAATGTTTAATTTTGGTAAAATAAAAATCTATGGTGACTGAACTAAAGGAGCTTATTTTAACTATAGAACAACTTAGAGATGAAGATCAAAGACAAATCGCAAAAATGCTCCGCGACGAGCTATCTTGGGATACTACTTTTCAAGATACCCAGGAAAAATTAAGTATGTTAGCCCAGGAAGCTCTTAATGAATACAGAAAAGGAAAAACGCAACAAACAGACTGGTAATTGAGATCAGTAACCACAGATAAATTTAGAAAAGCTTTTGACAACCTGCCTGCACACGTTCAAAAAAGAGCCAAGCAATCTTACCAACTATGGAAGTCAAATAAAAATCATCCCAGCCTCCATTTCAAGCAAATCCATAATCAACAGCCGGTTTATTCTATAAGAGCTGGATTATCTTACAGAGCAATAGGACGGTTAGAAAATGATACAATAATTTGGTTCTGGATTGGCTCTCACGAAGATTACAATAATATAGTAACTCAATTATGAGATCTATAAATATAACCAGGACTTTAATAGGGAAAAGCACCAATAGTTTCAATGCTCAAATTACCTTTTATGAAGATCAACAACGATAACATTCAACTAAATGCAGTTGAAGATCACGATGGCATTCTCACAATCCGCGGGGGCGGCGCACGAAGAGATTGGAACGGTATTCATTACAAGCAAGGCATGTCTGCAAAAAATGTAGGAACTACAAAGCTATCTGCAAACATCGCAACTATTCCACCGGGCGGCGTTGCCTATGCTCATATTCATGTTGGGTTCGAATTGATCCTTTATATAATAGAAGGAAGAGTGCGTCACGAATTTGGTGAAGGGCTTAAAAAAGTGTTAGAGAATGAAGCGGGTGATTTTATTTACATTAAACCCGGAGTACCACATGAAGTTTTTAATATGAGTGACGCCGAACCGGTTGTTGCCTTTGTGGCCCGTTCATCTGCTGAAGAATGGGATAATATTATTCCGTATGACAGGAATGGTGATAAAGTGGTGTAACTCTATTTCCACCTAAGTAATCAGGTTTTTGATTTTATTTTCTTTGCTGAAGCATTCATGTTAGAATTCCAATCATCCATGGCAACTATTCCTCCATCGACCCAGGTCCATTCTATTTTTTCATAAACGAAACTTACTTCTTCCATTATGGGCATTTTACTATTTTCCGGAATTTTATTGTTCAGCATTGTGCTGCGAATGTCTATGATTTTCGCATTGGTAAGTTTCACTGTATAGTTGTTTATTTCCTGGCCGGTACTTTTTATTGCAAAACATTGTAGTTCCCATACAACAAGCGTTTCATTAGTAGTTAGTGCTTTGTAAAGTAATGGTGTTGACTTATCTATTTCTTTTGTAACTACAAAAGGGTGATGGATCTTTTTTCCCGTAGCATGCCCCGTTGCCGAATCAATTGGGGCCTGTACTTCATGATTGAAGGCAATCACCATTATTTTATCTTCGCGGCCTTTTTGTGTGACGCCGCCTTTTATGTCTCCCTGTACCTGTCCTTTTATTTTGAGAAATGAATTAAGTGCCATCGTAAATATTTAAGAAGATTAAATTAAAAAATGATTCTGATGATTGCAACATTGGAAGCAACATAAAAATTCTAAAGAAAGTCCCTTTGCCGATTAGCCGGAATGGAATTATGTTTCATCCATAAATACCCTGGTAAGTTTCAATTTGCTAACGGGGCTCACGATAAGCGGAAACTTTTCAACAACAACATTACTTTGTTCCAGGCCGAAACCTCTTTCTTCATTGAGGCTCTTGTCCTTTATCCATAGCTGCAGCTTTATTATAAGCTTCTCCAAAAAAGGTAATTCATTATCCTGCGACAAGAACTTTTCCATTACGATGAATTGAAAGTCGCCTAAAACATTATTGCGTTGCAAACTTTCGTACCGGCTCAATATATTCACTTCTTTATTGGCAACCATATCCTCCACTACTTTTTTAAACATAAGATTGATACGCGGCTCCATTCTAAAGCCCAGCCGGAATTCAATTCTTATAATTTCGTTAGGGATAATTGTCTCAACGGTATAATCTGAAGTATAAGGATCGTCAAGAGTATCTACATGTACGAACCAATAAATATCGGCACGTTTCGGTTTCCGGTTTAGGATAGAATAGATGATCTTATGTTCTATTTCTTTTGGATTATTTGCGCTGGTAAGATAAACAAGGTGAGTAGCATATTTAGGAATTGATTTATCATTACTAAGTTCCTGCAATAGCGGAAGGTATTGCTCCAACCTTACAAATTCAACATAGCGGTTTTTGATTTTTCTTGCCCGGTACCAGATGTACATCACAGCAAATAAAGCACCACCCACAAGCACCGTAACAAAACCACCGTGCGGAAATTTATTGAGATTGGCAATTAAAAAACTTATTTCAATGGTGATGTAAACGATAAGATACAAATATATTAAAGGCTTTTTTACCCTTTTTATCACAAGAAAATTTGAAAATAAAATAGAGGTGGCAATCATGCAAAGCGTAATGGCAAGCCCGTAAGCTGCTTCCATATTTGACGAACTTTTAAAGTAAAGGCTTATGCCTACACAACCAATAAACAGCATGGTATTAATTCCCGGAATAAACAACTGGCCTCTCTCTTCTGTGGGATAATTTATTTTCATTTTTGGCCATAGGTTCAGGCGCATACTTTCACTTATCAGGGTAAATGATCCGCTTATTAATGCCTGGCTTGCGATAATGGCAGCAACGGTTGCAATTATAATTCCTATTATTTTAAACCAATCGGGCATTACCCCGTAGAATGGATTGAAGCCATCGTCGATGATTGCTTTGGTAAAAATTTTACCGGTATGATGGGAGAGGAGCCAGGCTCCCTGGCCAAGATAATTTAAGATGAGTGCAGATTTTACAAATATCCATGACATGCGGATGTTATCTCTCCCGCAATGCCCAAGGTCACTGTATAATGCCTCCGCTCCGGTCGTGCACAAAAACACAGCTCCCAGGAGCCAGAAACCATCGGGGTATTTTGTCAAAATGTGAATGGCGTAATAGGGGTTAAAGGCTTTAAAAATATACCATGCATCAAATAGATGAGTAAAGCCTAATGTGGCAAGCATCAAAAACCAGATGAACATAATAGGCCCAAACATTTTTCCTATGGATGCCGTACCAAATTGCTGTGAAAAAAAAAGGAGAATTAAAATTCCAATCACGATATAAACTACGGTTGATTCGCTTATATCGCTGAATAAATCGATTTGATTCAATCCTTCCACCGCGGAGGTGACAGAGATGGGAGGTGTGATGATTCCATCAGCCAATAAAGAAGCGCCTCCTATCATAGCAGGAAACACAAGCCATTTTTTTTGCCTTCTTACAAGTGCATATAAAGAAAATATGCCTCCTTCTCCCCGGTTATCTGCTTTTAAGGTGAGTATCACATACTTCACAGTTGTTTGAAGTGTAAGTGTCCAGATGATGCAGGACAATCCTCCTAGAATAAGTTCCGGTGAAATTACCTTGTCTCTTATGATGGCATTTAAAACATAGAGTGGTGAGGTTCCTATATCTCCGTAAATAATTCCCAGTGCAATGAGTAAACCAGCTCCGGTTACTTTATTCAGGTCTTTTTTCAAAAAAAAATGTTTAAACTTTTACAATCCTCATATACAATTGCAATAAGTAAAAGTTTTGCAAATTTCGCCCTGTATTTGTTTAGAATCAACAGCAAAAGTAAATCTTTATAAAATCCTTATATATAGTGCCGGTAATTTTATGTTACACTTATGAATAGCACTTTATTTTTGCGTTCTAAATGGAGTTGTTCATAAATAAAATAAGCAAGCCAAGTCAAACGCTAATAAGCACTATTGCTGTTTGCATTGTGTCAGCCTTATGTTATGCGATGTCTGGTTATCACCTGGACTATAAAGTTGTCGCTTTTATTTTACTGCTTACTGTTTCGATAACCGCGGTTTTATTTGATATTATTCCTGTGTTTGTAGCAGCTATACTAAGCGCTTTGATATGGGACTATTTTTTTATTCCTCCACATTTTACTTTGCAGGTAGGGTCCACTGAGGACTCAATTTTGTTACTGATGTATTTTGTGATTGCATCGGTCAATGCTGTACTTACCTACAAAATACGTCAAATAGAAAAGGTGGCCAGGCTTAAGGAAGAAAAGGCAAATACCGTAAAGTTGTACGACACTTTATTGAATTCTCTTTCTCATGAACTTAGAACACCCATCGCCACTATTATCGGCGCCACTGACAACCTCCAGTCCAATAATCTAAACCTTACAACGGCGAACAAAGATGAACTTATATCAGAAATATCCAAAGCCTCTTTTCGGCTCAATCAGCAAGTGGAAAATCTTTTAAGCATGTCGCGGCTGGAGTCAGGTTTTCTGCAACCAAAAAAGGACTGGTGCGATATTATCGAAGTAGTATATGACGCAGTGAAAAGAATGGAGGAAAATAATATATCCCAGAAGATTGTAATAAATATCAACCCGGATATTCCTTTTTTCAAACTTGACAAGGCAATGCTGGAACAAATAATTTATAATCTTGTAAACAATGCAATCCAATATACCAGGCACGACAGCAGGATAGATATTACTGCTCATTGCCATACTGATGTTTTGGAATTAGTTGTAGAAGACAATGGTAAAGGATTTCCCTTAGAAGAAATAGATAATGTATTTAATAAATTTTACCGGCTGAAGAACACAAGAACGGGCGGAACGGGTTTAGGTTTGTCGATCGTAAAAGGTTTTACTGAAGCGATGGGTGGTGCTGTTCATTTGCAAAATCTGAGGGCCGGAGGTGCAAGGTTTACAATAAATATTCCTGCAAAAACTTCTAATCTAAAAAGCATAAAAAATGAATAGGGCGGAGATATTAATTATTGATGATGAGGTGCAAATTCGAAAGCTTTTGGAGATAACATTGCAGAGCAATAACTATACAGTAAACCAGGCTGAGACTGCGAGAACAGGGTTGATTACAGCGGAAAATCACCCTCCTGATATGATCATTCTTGATCTTGGTTTACCCGATGAAGATGGACAGTCAGTTCTTCGTAAACTAAGGGAGTGGTACACGAATCCCGTGTTGATTCTTTCAGTAAAAAATAGTGAAGACGATATTATTAACGCACTTGATAACGGAGCAAATGACTACCTGGTAAAACCTTTTCGGACCGGGGAATTATTAGCCCGTATCCGGTCTGCGTTGCGCAATTCAGTTACAGACGAAGGTGGTACTATTATTACCTGCGGCGAAATAGTCATCGACCTTGAGGCAAGAACCATAAAGAAAAATAACGAGTCGATTAAACTTACTGCAACTGAATACAGGTTGCTTTCGGTACTTGCAAAAAATGAAGGCAAGGTGGTAACACATCAATATCTCTTGCGTGAAGTTTGGGGACCGGGCTACATCAACCAATCCCAGTATTTAAGGGTGTTTATTGCACAGCTTAGAAAAAAAATTGAGACAGATGCCAACCGGCCCGAATACATAGTTACCGAATCAGGGATTGGCTATCGTTTTATAAGTAAAGAAGTTTGAAAACATACATTTATATCGTCTCCATTATGTGAAAGCCGTAGGGCTCAATCATTAAATATTCATTATCGTTTCCTACGGCATAATTTTCTTTAGTCCAGTGATCATATAATTTCTCCGGTACAGCGCCGCTTTCTTTAAAAGCAAACCAGGTAAGTAGTGCCGGGGCATTACTGAAATTAAACAAGCAAAATATTTGCTGGCCCTTTTTAGATCTGATAAATCCAGCTATATGAATA
>JBBSBD010000303.1:0-6969 GCA_038251675.1 Chitinophagales bacterium
ATTGGAAATAATAATATCGGGATGATGGACTATAGTGTTGAAAAAAATGGCGTGCTGGATCCCCATAGCAACCTGGCTTTTGCGCTAACCATTGATGAAAATTTTATTCCTGCTATGCAGATAAAATTGATGGAAGGGAGAAATTTTTTGAATAATATGTCCGCCGATAGCAACAACGTAATCGTGAATGAAGCATTCTTAAAAAAACAGGGCTGGGCCAACGGAGTGGGCAAACGAATTCAAACCGGTTTAGATTCGGCAGGTACTGTTTTGTATTCAAATATTATTGGTGTGGTCCATGATTTTCACATATACTCCCTGCAACATAAGATAGAACCCATGATCATGACAATGCCGCGTACTGCAAATGACAGGGATAATGTATATGTGCGTTTAAGCGCCAATAATATCCCGCAAACATTACAATCCCTGCAACAAACTTTCAGAAAATTTGACCACGAGTCTCCTTTTGAATATCATTTTCTGGATAAGAATTTTGCCGCTCAATATGCTGCAGAAGAAAAGCAGGGGGAGTTATTACTTGCCTTTACCATACTTACCATTTGCATTGCCTGTCTTGGATTGTTTGGACTTATCACATTCACCACAGAGCAGCGTGTAAAAGAAATAGGGATAAGAAAAGTACTTGGAGCAAGTATACAAAACCTGGTTGCCATGCTGAGCGGAGGATTGCTAAAACTCGTTTTGTTATCAATGCTTATTGCAATACCTGTTGGCTGGCTGGTAATGAATAAATGGTTGCAGGACTTTGCATACCGCATCCATATTCAATGGTGGATGTTTTTATTGGCTGGATGTACAGCTTTATTTATAGCGCTGGCTACTTTAAGTTTTCAATCTATAAAAGCAGCGATAGCAAACCCTGTTAAAAGTTTAAGGAGTGAATGAAGAACGGATAAATCATAATTAGCCTGATTTACAGATTAAAATGATTCGGAGAAGTATTCATGAAAATCAATTGGTCACAGAAATCAAAGTTTAGATTATGTTTAAAAATTATTTCAAAACCGCGTGGCGCAACCTTGTTAAAGACAAGCAATTCAGTTTTCTTAACCTGGTGGGTTTGGCTGCCGGGCTGGCTTGCGTGTTACTCATTTACTTATGGGTAAGTGATGAATTAAGTATTGATAAATTTAATAAGAACGATAGCCGGCTCTACGAAGTTTTAAAGAAAAATAAAGATAGTGAAGGTGCTATACGCATTGGCGCAAATACCCAGGGATTGCTGGCACAATCTATCGCCAAAGAGCTTCCCGGAATTGAATCGGCAACATGTATAAAAAAACAAAGTGATCCCGGTATCCTTTCTTTTGGCGATAAACACATAAGGGCAAAGTTTGAATTCGCCGGTAAAGATTTTTTCAAAGTGTTTTCTTACGCACTTGTCAGCGGAGACAGATCAAATGCACTGTCTGATATATCTGGTATTCTTTTATCGGATGAAACAGCTTTAAAACTGTTCAATACCACAGACGTTATTGGTAAAACTATTAGATGGGATTATAAAGAAGACGATGTTGACTTCAGCAATCTGTATAAGATAAGTGCCGTTTTTAAAACGCCACCTTCCAATGCCACCGATCAGTTTGATGTGTTGTTTCCGTTTGAACTGTATGCCCGTCGAAATATAGGCGGCATGGGCGATATAACTTTCTGGGGAAGCAATATGGTTTCTACTTATGTGGTATTGAAACCGGGCACTGACATTGATATTTTTAACAATGAAATAAAAAATTTTACTAAAGCAAAAATCAAATCTTTATATGCAGATAAAGATTTGGTGAAATGGGAAGGCGATCTATTCGTTCAAAAATATTCTGACAGGTATTTGCATAACAACTTTGTGAATGGCATACAATCCGGTGGAAGAATCGAATATTTAAAACTATTTTCCATTATTGCTATTTTTATTTTAATAATCGCCTGCATCAATTTTATGAATTTATCTACGGCAAAGGCATCCCGCCGTATGAAGGAAGTGGGAATAAAAAAGGTGATAGGTGCAAGCAGAAGTTCATTGATAGTTCAATACATGGGAGAATCGTTGCTGATGGCATTTGTTTCGCTGGTCATTGCATTATTATTGGTTGTATTGCTCCTTCCCGTATTTAAAGAAATCACGGGGAAAAATATCAACCTTCAGTTAAATGCTAATCTTATAGTATCATCGGTCTGTATTACATTTATTACAGGCCTTATTGCGGGCAGTTATCCCGCCTTTTATTTATCGCGATTTAAACCCGTGTCAATCTTAAAAGGTAAATTGAATACTTCCTGGGGAGAATCCCTGGTACGCCGGGGCTTGGTGATTTTTCAATTTTCTGTTTCTGTAATACTAGTTGTATCCGTGTTGGTTGTTTACCGGCAAATGAAATTAATCCAAACCACCAATCTCGGTTACAATAAAGACAACATCATTCGCTTTTCAAATGATGATAACCTGGCTGAAAATCTTTCATCATTTATTACTGAAATAAAAAACATTCCGGGTGTTATTCATGCATCGGACGTGGATGGTGATTTAATGGGGCATTATTCACACGCGGGAGGTGGCATTAGTTGGGAAGGGAAAGACCCTAAACTTGGAATAGAATATTATGGCAACAGTGTTGGTGACGAATTTTTTGAAACGATGGGTTTACAGATGACTGAAGGCAGGGCTTTCTCCAAAGATTTTGCTAATAGTTCAAGTGTGATATTTAATCAGGCTGCTATTAAAGCAATGGGTTTAAAAAATCCGATAGGTAAAACTGTTTCGATGTGGGGTGAAAAGAAACAAATTGTCGGTGTGGTAAAAGATTATCATTTCGAGTCATTATACAAAAAAATTGGTCCGGCTTTTTTTACTTTTTCACCAGTAAACCCAACCACTGTTGTGAAGATAAAAGCGGGTACAGAGCAACAAACAATTGCCGGTGTACAAGCCTTATACAAAAGATATAACCGGGGCCTTGATTTTAGCTATGCTTTTCTTGACGAAGACTATAACAAGCTTTATGCTTCCGAGCAAAGAGTAGCTGAATTATCAAAATATTTCGCCGGTATTGCTATTTTGATTTCATGTCTTGGCTTATTTGGCCTTGCAGCTTTCACTGCACAAAAGAGACAAAAAGAAATCGGTATAAGAAAAGTGGTAGGCGCTTCCATAAGCAATATTGCTGCTATGCTTTCGACTGATTTTCTCAAGTTGGTATTGGTTTCGCTTTTGATTGCAATTCCTATCTCGTGGTGGGCCGCCAACCAGTGGTTACAAAGCTTTGCTTATCGCATACGATTAAATGCAGGAATCTTTGTCATTGCAGCTATAGCTATTATCACGATTACATTAGTTACCATAAGTTTTCAAACAATAAAAGCAGCATTGGCCAACCCGGTAAAGAGTTTAAGAAGTGAATAGAGAATGTCTGAACCACGATTAGTCTGATTCAGATTAACATGATTCGGAGAAGTATTCATGAAAATTAATTAATCATAGAAATCAAAGTTCATACAATGTTTAAAAATTATATAAAGATCGCGTGGAGAAGTTTGTGGAAGCACAGGTTGTTTTCGTTCATTAATATTTTTGGGCTGGCATTAAGTCTTTCTGTTTGCATGCTTGTGATGATACAACTCAAAGATGATCTGAGTTATGATCTTTTCCATCCTTATCCGGAAAGAACTTATCGTGTAATTTCTGACATTGTTGAAAATAAGAACAATAAACAATATGAATTAGCAAGCACGCCTTTGCCATTAAAGGCTGATATAGCAAAGCATACAGATGAAGTGGAAGATGTTGTGCAATTATACCCTGCAATAAAAGAAAAGGCAACTTACGAAGGAAAAAAGCTTTATGTAGATGGAGCATTTACTGATCCATCTTTTTTTAAGGTTTTTGGTTTTCAGCTTTCAGCCGGTAATGAAGAAAACGCATTGGCAGTTACAAACGGAATTGTTTTAAGCAAGGCAACCGCATTAAAGTTTTTTGGTAACACAAATCCAATAGGCAAAGTTTTAAATTTTGAAACATTAGGATTGTTCGAGGTCACGGGTGTGTTAAAAGAAGCGCCCGGTAAATCGCATATTGATTTTGACGGCTATGCTTCGTCGCTAGCCATCCCACAATTGGAAAAAACAAAAGCCTTGCCGGAACGCCAACATAACTGGAACACCATGAATGACAGTTATACCTATGTTTTGGTAAAAGACAACACTTCAGCATCCAACTTGAATAAGCTGCTACATCAGATAGCCCGAAAGCCTGAGCTAACATCTAATGAGGGGAAAATAAATTTTACTGCACAAGCGCTGTCTTCTATAACACCAGGCACAGATGGCTTGTACAATGACATAGGCAAAGGCACAGTATGGGCAAAAGTATTGACAGTTGCAGGCATTGGGCTCATCATATTATTAGCCGCATGTTTTAACTATACTAACTTAACTATAGCACGCGCCCTCACAAGAGCAAAAGAAGTTGGTATTCGTAAAGTAGCCGGCGCTGCCCGTTTCCAGATTTTTATCCAATACATTGTTGAATCGGTTTTAATAGCTGTATTGGCTTTTGTATTTGCATGCATTGGCCTTATACAATTTAAACAAGGTTTACATTTCGATCCTTCCCTTTTTGCGCTTGCAGTATTGTTCACATTATTAACCGGTATTGTTGCGGGTGCATTTCCTGCATGGATATTATCATCATTTAAGCCGGTACAGGTATTAAAAAGTATATCAACACAAAAATTGTTCGGCAATATTTCTTTGCAAAAAGGATTGTTGGTATTTCAGTTTACCCTTTCACTTTTAATCATCATTTTTCTTTCCGCATATTACCAGCAGTTCTCCTATGTGGAGTCTATAGATCCTGGCTTTGCTTCAAAAAATATTCTCACCATTCCTGGTGCAGGCAACGATATAATTTTTGCCAATGAAGTATCCCGTATTAATGGTGTTGAAAATATATCAAGAGCCTCTGAAGATTTTGGCATGCGTGGCAGCGGTTCAATGCAGGTGTTTAAAGATAGGCCGGGCGATCAGCAAGGTGTGCTGTGTGAGTTTTATTTTGCGGACGCTGCAACGATTCCTTTGCATGAATTAAAGATCATTGCGGGTTCAAATTTTCCGAAGAATGAAGTGGCTGCACGGGAACAATACATTCTTATCAACAGCAAGGCAGTAAGCGTTCTTGGCTTTAAAAGTGCAGCGCTCGCTATAGGAAAAGCGGTTTGGCTCAATGATAGCACCAATGTAGAAATTAAAGGAGTGCTTAAAGACTTTTATGATAAGGGAGCCGCAAGATATATTAATCCTCTTATGTTGAGAAACAAAGCAGGTGCCTTCAATTATATGAATATAAAGGTAAATGCCTCTAAAAATAATATTGTACAAAAGGTTTCAGACGTATGGAAGAAAATAAATCCACACACACCTTTTGAATATGAATGGCTTGATAAAAAGATTGCTAATAGAGAAGATCAGAGCGGTGCTTATAAAATTATGAGTTCCCTTGCCTTTATTACTATTTCCATTGCAGTGCTTGGTTTGCTTGGGTTGGTTATTTATACAGTAGAGACGCGACAAAAAGAAATCAGCATTAGAAAAATAATAGGTGCCAATGTTAACCAGCTTATGCTTTTGCTTTCAAAAGGCTTTTTAAAACTGTTGTTAATTTCAGGTTTAATTGCAATGCCAGTAGGGTATTTGTTATCATTTATGTTTCTTCAAAATTTTGCAAACAGGGTTTCATTTGGCATAGGTTCATTATTGCTTTGTTTTATTTTTTTATTATTGATTGGTCTCGTTACCATTTTATCAAATACATACAAAGCGGCGATATCTAACCCGGTTAAGAATTTACACATGGAATAAACCAGGGCAGCGGAGGTTTTTTAAAAAAGCAACAGAAAAATTTGGCTTAAATAATTTAAAAATAAAGCGCAAAAAGTCATGATAAAAAACTATATAAAAATGGCCTGGAGGAGCCTTATTAAAAACAAAATTTCCTCTTTTATTAATATCGGTGGTTTATCAATAGGCCTGGCAACTGCCATAGTCATTATGCTTGTTATTGTACATGAAGTAAGCTATGATACGTTCAATACAAATCTTGCAGATATACGCCTGTTGATGAAAAATCAAAATATGAACGGAGATATCATTACGGGCAGGCAAACTCCAGGCCCGCTTGCCGCAAGCGTTCGTGCTGAAATTCCTGAAGTGAAATTCGCCGCACGGTCCAGCCAGGTGAGCAGTGAACTTTTACGCAGCGGGGATAAATCGATTTACTTAGATGGGATTTATGCCGATCCCGATTTTTTTAAGATGATGTCCTTCCCGGCTCTCGAAGGAAACCCGGTAACTGTATTGAATGAACCTGGTTCAATTGTTATAACACAGAGCACTGCAAAAAAATTATTTGGTGATGAAGATGCCATGGGAAAAATGATAGTACACAATAACCTTCATGCTTTAAAAGTTGCCGCAGTCATTCGTGATATTCCGTCTAATAGTACAAATAAATTCGAGATTGTATTACCATTTCGTCTGCTGGAAAAAGAAAATGACTGGGTAGCTAAATGGGATAATAACAGGATACAGACCTGGGTGCAAGTGCAACCGAATACAAATAATGTAGCATTCAATAAAAAACTTACCAGGCTCTTTGTGGAAAAACAGGACGAAAAGAATATGGCTTTATTTGGTTACCCGTTTTCAGACTTACGCCTGTTTGGAAATTTCAAAAACGGGAAACCTAACGGAGGTATTATTTATATTATTGCCATGTTAAGCCTCGTCGGTTTGTTTGTCTTACTTATCGCTTGTGTCAATTTTATGAATCTTGCAACGGCACGCTCGGAACAAAGAGCAAGAGAAGTAGGTGTAAGAAAAGTAATGGGAGCTTCGAGGAAGCTTATAATTTTTCAATTCATGAGCGAAGCGATACTCATGTCTTTCCTGGCCCTTTTG
>JBBSBD010000304.1:0-6911 GCA_038251675.1 Chitinophagales bacterium
CTTGCACTTACAAGATCACTGATCTTGTTGAAGGCATTAGAATTTGGGTTTAGCATACAAATTTCTAATGCCTATTTTATTTTTATCCTAACTTAGTTTTCCACTTTTCCACATCTTAAATCTTACCGAACTATTGTTAAAGAACACTATAGTAATAAGTTTTTGAAAGATCCCGGACAGGCTTTTCCATAAAAAAACTTTGGCGGGATAATCCCGCCAAAGTTTAAAAATAAACGACTGCTTACGCTCTTCAATAGCCTGGGTTCTGCTTTATAGCATTATTACTCTTCTTAATTTCATCGTTTGGAATAGGAAACAGGTAATAATAATCACCTTTCCAGGGCGCTCTTACTTCTGCTTCGGGAATTACTCCGTAAGTGAAAGTCAGTTTTCCTAAAAGATCTCCTGCCTGTGCACCGGTCCAATCCATAGTAACACTACTTAATCCTCTTACCTGGATGTCGACTTTGCCAGGTGCAGCTTTCCAGCGCATAAGATCCCAGAAACGCGAATCCTCCAGGTGTAATTCAATAGCGCGTTCGTTCCTATAATCCCTCACCAAATCGCTGCCTGAACTGGTGACATCCGGCATATTTACCGATGGCCTTTGTCTTACTTTATTAATATAGTCACGTGCCAATGCTTCATTACCGAGGGCTATCTGAATTTCCGCATAGTTCAAATAGAATTCAGCCAACCTCATGAAAACAGCAACCTGGTGGTAATCGTAGTCGAAGCTAGCCCTGGGGCCAGCAAAATCAAGTAACCTGCCGAAAGTATAGCCTGTCTGCACTCTCCAATGAAAAGGTGTCAATCCCTTTACCCAATATGTTTTGGAATCGCGACCAAAGTCATACAAATCCTGTCCATTCAATGGGTCTACTTTATTTGGATTTTGATAAGGCGCCGCATTACTAGTATTAGGGTTGGCGTCTTCCCAATATTCGTATGTTCTTACAGTGCTTTTTGCGCCATCGTTAATTGTGAAGGGGCCAGCTCCAGGGTAAACAATCGAAGTATAAAAACGCGGGTCCCTGTTTTTTTCCGGGCGCTGCGGATCGTAACCCGAAGCCGGATTTACGGTTACACCATCATCGAGATAGGGATATTCACCATTTGTGAGTTCAAACATATTTACAAATGTCTGTGTAGGCATTATGCGTTGACGAGCATCGAAACCGCTGGGCCAATAGTCGTAATTATATCCCCAGTCAGGTATCCTGGTACCTGCCGTAAATGCTTTACCCAAAATTGTTTCATCTGTTTTTAAAGGCTCTGTGAATAGATCTGCATGTGTTGGATGCAGTGTGAAGCCCGCATCAATCACAGCCTTGGTCGCAACTTCAGCAGCTTGCCATTTCGACATATCATTCGTTGGGTTGTTTAAAGGACTTGCCATATAAAGTAGCATTCTTGCTTTGAGAGCCATTGCAGCTTCCTTACTTATTTTTCCGGAAGCCGGAGTAAGTCCGTCTAGCAATGTGATAGCCATATCGCATTCGCTTAAAACAAAAGCGGCACATTCATCGTAAGTATTTCTTGGCACATCGAATGTTTCATTATCAAGAGCAAAACTATTTGTAACAAGCGGCACTCCACCATACGTGCGAATGAGTTCAAAATACATCCATGCACGCAAAAAATGCACCTCCCCTTTCATTGGATCAAGGGCATCAGCACTTATCGTAGAATTTTCAACTTTCTCAAAAAAGATATTTGCTTTCCTGATATAACTATATTCTTCATTCCAGATATTGGTGAGATCCAAAACATTATCGGGTGACAAATTCCCCTGCAGGTATTGCCGTATGCCGCCGGCTTTGTCGTGAGTTTCAGGCTGGTCGACTGCTATATCGGTCAATCCTATATAGCTGCCAGTACCAGGGCTCCACGGGGGTTTAATGCCATTGTATACATTATAAACATAGTTTTGAAGAAACGATGCATCAGCAAATACAGCGTCTTCGGAGATTGCATCTAACGGCTTTTTATCCAGGTAATCTTTTTTACATGAAATAAAAGTTGCTACAAAACCAATTAAAAATATAATAGCAGCTTTCAAAAACATGTTCTTATTTAATACTTGATATTTCATATTTTTCTTTTTAAAAAGTAAGATTAAGGCCTACGTTCAAAGTTTTCATATTCGGATACACGCCGCCATTTCCACTTAAAAATTCAGGATCGCCAAACCCATATTTGTGGAGATTATTATAAACCATAAACAGGTTGTCGCCTGAGACGTAAAAACGTAAAGATGAAATTTTAAGCTTTGACATTAGGTTCGTTGGAAGGTTGTAGCCCAGTTGAACTGATTTAAAACGAACCCATGTTATTTCGTGGTAATAAAAATCACTATTCGAATTTGCTACACCTGTAGGTGCAATCATTGGCAGTTCGGAATTCACATTTTCTAATGAATAACTGTTTTTGGCAACGTATTCTAATCCATTACCATTGGCGCCCGAATTAAACCCGTTATTTAAGCGCCATTTCGCACCACTTTGTCCTTGCAGTAATACCGTTAAATCAAAGGACTTGTAATCCAGTGCTATATTAAATCCGAACTGCATTTTAGGAAATGGGCTGACATCATACCTGTATCTGTCGTTACTGTTGATTACTCCGTCATTATTCAAATCTGCAAATATTAATCCTCCAAGTGTTGCGCCCGGATAATTTATATTATTATCAAGGTCTTTTTGTGCCCGGTAAATTCCTATGGATTTATACACCAAGTCTGCATCAAGCGGGTTTCCTTCCAACTTCTGGTAATCCTCTGACTGAGGGGCCTCATCAAAAAACACAATTTTGTTTCTGTTGAAAGAGACATTGCCATTAAACGTTAAGTATACGTTACCAAAATTTTCTCTATAGCTGGCCTGGAATTCCGCACCGTGACTATCCATTTTGCCAATGTTTTCATCAGGAAGTGAAAGCCCCGTATAACCAGGTATGGAAGCCTGTCTCCTACCCAAAATATTCGAGGTTTTACTTTTATAAACATCAACCTCAAAAGTCAATTTATTATTTAAAAATCCCGCCTCTAACCCAACGTCTGTTTTTTCACTTACTTCCCAGGTGATGTTAGGATTAGGAGTGGAAGTAGCAGAAATGCCCCTCACGTCAACACCATTTACGACCCAACCCGTAGAATACCCATAGGCGCCAATATATTGGAAAGGGTCTACCCTGTCGTTACCAAGCTTTCCCCATGAGGCTCTTAATTTAAGATTGCTGAATATGTTTTGGGGAATAAAGGATTCTTTGCTTAACACCCATCCCACAGAAGCCTGCGGAAAAAATCCAAACCTGGTCTCTTTGGGGAAAATAGGCGATCCATCGTACCTGGCGCTTAAACCTAACAGGTATTTATTTTTATAGGCATAGCTGGCCCTTCCGAAATAATTCTGTCTTGCAGATTCGGTAGCGCCGCCATCGTTACTCCAGTTCTGACGATCAGTACTTCCCGCAAAAAGCTGGTCGATCAATGGAGATTGATAGCCGAGTCGCTGTGCCCAGAAATAGTTATCATCATATTCGCTCTGCTCGTAGGCAACGAAAATATTAATGTCATGATCTTCATGTATGCGCGTGTTATAGGCTAGTTTTATATTTTCTGTAACTCTTAGGCTTTTTGCGAAGTCTTCCCGCAGGCCAATGTCTTCAATTGTCCGGGAGGTCTTCTTTACGATTTCACCTGAAGCATCTTTTTCAAAATAGAACCAGGTGTAGTTAAAGCTTTTGTTATAGTTTAATGTTTTATCGATGGAAGCAAAACCTTCCAATGACAACCCTTTTACAAAAGGCATCTCGTATTTAAACCTGATTGTTCCAGTAGCCACGTCAGCAGTGTACCTGCGATAGCCCGGACTCAGCAATCTTGCAGCAGGATTCGATTGTGACCAGCCTTCACCGGGATACCGATAGTCACCGCCGATATATGCCTCCTGTAACGGGCTCGTGTATGCGACATATTCAAGCGAACCACCTGGCCCCGCCTGGGGTGTTTGTGTGTACTTCTCCCTTAGCGAAAGGTCAAGCCCCACCGAAAAACTGTTTGTAACCTGCACATCAATATTACTTCTTACATTATATTGCCTGAGTTTTGTTGTCTTATCACCGCGAAGTATTCCTCCCTGTAAGGCCGTACCAATAGAATTAAAATATTTAAATTTTTCACTGCCGCCTCTCATGGTAAGCGATAGCCTGTTTTGGCTTACTGGTTTACCAATTAAAGCATTCCACCAATCCTCAGCTCTTCTGTCGCCATTCTTAAAAGCTTCAACAACTGCATCAGGAAAGTCTGGTGGCGTACCTTCCAGCAATCTTCTGTCGTTAAGTACTTTAATATATTCCAAGGCGTTGGCTGACCTTACCTTTGTTGTTGGCGATTGCCATGCCTGGTTAGCATTGAAATCAAAGACAGGTTTTCCTGTTTTACCACGCTTCGTAGTTACAAGTATAACACCGCCTGCCGATTGAGCGCCATAAATAGCTGCAGATGCATCTTTCAAAACTGAAATACTTTCTATATCATTCGGATCCAGGCGGTTCAACCCGTCAGGATCAGCATTGGCAACTCCATCAATAACTATTAAGGCAGAGCTGTTGCGATAAGTATTTGCACCTCGCACGAGGATTTGTGCATCATCGAAACCAGGAACAGAACTTCTTTGATTTACATACAAGCCGGCAAGTCTTCCTGACAAGGAATTAGAAAGCGATACCGCATTTGATTTTTTTAATTGTTCCCCGCTTGTTTGTACAACGGCGTTAGTAAGCTCAGACTTTTTCTGTGTACCATAGCCGACTACTACTACCTCATCAAGTTTTTTTGATGTTAGTTCCATCGTAACATTAACTACGCTGGATGACCCCACAGGTATCTCCTGGCTTACATATCCAACCGACGAGAATACCAGCACGCTATTTTGCCCCTTCACGCTTAAGGTAAAATTCCCACTCGCGTCCGAGACTGTTCCATTAGCGGTTCCTTTCTCCGAAACGTTTGCCCCGCGTATGGCGTTACCCTGCTCATCAGATATTTTACCGGTAACAGATATATCCAGGAAATTGTAAAATCCATCTCCCCCGGAAAAATCCTTGGGAGCAGCCAATAAGGTCGAATAGAAAAAAATTGATAGCGCAAACAGGCAAAAAGTATATTTCATTTTTGAGCCAATCCCGCTTACTAATCTACATGTCATAAAAAGTATTTATTGGTTATTAGAAATTGCTTACTATGTAATTCGAAGGGTAGAAAACTATGATTTCCCGTTCTCGCTTCTTTTTTAAGAAAAATTCATGAGTGAATAATACACCAGCAGAACCGTTTGTTTGAATTGTTTACTCATAAATCGCCAGCTTTTTTGAATGACTATAAGGGTTATCAGCAATCATGGGGACAGAAGAACAATTATCAAATCGTTTACATGTTCAAACATACTAACATATTTTCATAATGGCACATTTTTTTATGAAAAATTTAAGAAATGGATAAAATCCATGATTATCATGGCTTCGGCTTATTCCAAAACTCACAGGATTTGACATATTGCGAAATACCACAATTATTTTATTAGAAATTTTCTTCTATTTAATCCATTAGCGATGAAGAATCACTCAATTATTATAAATGATATTTGATGTCCAATGCCGATATATAAAGATTCCATTAATAACTTCTGGCTCTAGGAAATATGATTTTTTACATTTCTAATAATTGGCTTTTGCCGAAGACTGCAAGTTTGTAATAGCCGTATAGAGCACGCCGGCAGAACCGCGGAAATTGCCGGAACCGGCCGGTTTGCCGTCTATTGCATACCATTCATAAAACCCCTTGTTAACCAGCACCCTTTCGATAAATGGCTTAAGTTCTGTGTAAGCTTCCTGCTCAAAGCCATTCCTGGTAAGTTCGTTGATCATACGTGCACCAAACCAGGTCCAATCGCCACCATTTTGATATCCATAAGGATACATACCGGTATTTTTAAAATATCCCTGTGGATAGGTAGGATATATTGTTAAACCAATTGACATCGCCCCGGATGCCCTAACATCTTCTACCATTTTTTCATTTACCTTTTGTATCTCCTTTTTACTTAACAGGCCCGCTTCAATCGCTATAGCCGTACCGCCGTGATAATTTATTTTGTTCTCGTCGAAAGAAGCGGGAAAGGGTGAACCATTTATATAAAGATGTGGAATGAACTTTTCGTTTTTCTTATCCCATAAATACTTCCTGGTATTATTGAAAATGCTCGTACGAACCTGTTGCCAATGTTCAGCTTTGGGAAAAAGTTCCATATAATTGTTCAATGCAATTACAAACATCGCATTGTCATAAATATCAATAGCGATATGGCTGCTGCTATCCATAAGGACACCCCACGGAGTTTCAGGTTGCACATCGCCCCAGTCCACAGTAGTGGCTCCATAAATAAGCCCGTATTTTTTGGAATAGCGTTTCGACATTAAGAAATTCAACGCATCCGACATGCGGGTTTCGACAGATTTCCCATCGATAATTTCTGATAGAAAAGCGTTGTCTTTTGTTTCTTTCACATATTTATATACCGCTTGTATAAGTGATGTTTCCTGGTCAGTTTCCACTGTATTTTTATGGCCTTCAAATTCAGGTGCACTGGCACTGTATATATAATTATACCCAACGTTCGCTTCTTTTTTAGGAATATAGCCATCAATGATATTTCCATCTTTGCCCTGCATCAAAAAAAATATCCGAAGCCGCTGCTTAACCGAATCGCGTGGCATTACCAGGCAGGACAGTTGGATGAATGTATTGAAATCACGTATCCACACTTCTCCATAACTGTTGCCCGCATTAAAGCCGGTTTTAAGCAAATCAATGGCCATGTCTTTAACGCGGTTTAAAGAACTGTCGCTGA
>JBBSBD010000305.1:0-6908 GCA_038251675.1 Chitinophagales bacterium
AGAGGATCTATTCGCATTAACAGTATTTGATCTGCTGCTTTAGAGCCGCAGTATATTTTTACATAAAGCCATTCCGACCCAATTGGAAAAGACCTTTTTACATTTAATTCTCTCTTTTGAGTATAATTGGGAACTCTAGTGTCAGAATGAATTGTAACTGGTATAATAATTTCATTTGTGTGATAGTCTTTGTTTACTTGAACTAATAGATTTTGAGGGTTTTCCAATAGCTCTTCTAGCACTATCTCGTTTTTTCCCTTTATTAAGTCTTTAAAAATTCTCAAGCATAGTATGTTTTGAGAATCAATGAGTATCTGATGATCCCCTTCTGAGAATGTTGTAAACCTGCCAATTTTGTTACTTTTAACAAAATTATTATAAGTTTCTATAAGAACACGATCTTCTTTAATCAATGCAAAGGATTCAATTTCATTTTTAAAAAGTTTCCATCTAGCCCTTAAAACAATTACATTATCCACATAAACTCTAGGCAAAAATTGTATTCTCGACAAACAATCTGGCCAGTTGAAAAATATCTGATCAATTTTATTTTGAAATTGTAAGTCGCACAGAAATTTGTAAATCGGAAGAGGGTTCGCACCAAAGTTATGTGCGCATCCTAATCTAGGAATTACTTCCTTATTGAATTTTTTTGATCTTAAAATTATCTTATCGTTGTTAACAGAAATCAGGAGATCACTTAATGGTATAATCTTTTGGCCATTGGATGGAATACTTAATATAGGAATCTCAAACTCCCTAAGACTTGGCCGAGAAATTATATTACCAACTCTCTTGCCTGGAAGATGCGATATCTCGGCATAAATTTTATCCGGATCAGATGCTGCCTCAAATCCATTTACCTCAGTTACTTTTTTAAAAAGTTTATCATCAATGGAACAGAATCTACTTAAAAGATTTGATGCGGATGGGCTATAAGCTCCTTTAAAATAAATCTCGTACTGGCTATTTGAATCAACTAATGTTGATTTATTAAATATCGAAAGAATTAACCCTAGATTTGTTGTTTCTTCATTTCTTGACCCACTTCCATTTTCCTGATTAAGCTCTTCCAACTTAATAGCGATATGACTATCATTTCCTTTACTACTAATTTTCTCTATTAATAGTTTATCGAAGAAAGTTAATTGGACATGTGGTGTGTTCGTGATCGGTGGATTATTGAATTGTAGATCACGTAAAAAAAAGGGAGTATCGTTCATTTCTACTCCAGCAGGATATGGGATGCCACTATCGGAATCCATGATTTCAATAAAAGAAACTTCTCTATCTTCATAGAGTTCAAAAAAGCGATTTCTAAATGCATCAATATCTTTTCTCGATTCTTTTTGAAAGGCACTTTTCCGCTCTAGTAACATTTTGAGGGATACTAAATCACGTTCATTAATATTAAGTTTTAAGGGCTGTCTTAGAATGTCGACATGAAAAAGCTTTGATGACTCCCTCTCTATTTTCAGTTCCTCTAAGATACTTTGTATTTTTAAGTACTTATCAATGGTAGGGGTTTCAGTAGATTCATAAGTTAGATCAATGGCTGTTAGTATGTTCTGCGAATACCTTAATCTGTTCTGTATTGGCTTAAGTATGTTTGCTATTCTATCTTGAAAATGCTCACCATGAACAGTTGGTTCTAATTCAGTTATCAATACTTGAATTTCGATAAGCCTATTTATAAAATCATTAACCTCAGGAATATCCTCTTTATTCTCAGATAATTTTGAAACTAGCTCGTCAAATTTGACTCCTTTTAATGTTATTTGGATTGTTCTTTCTAAAAGGGGAGTATAATCTATTGAGTTTAATGAGAATACCTTTTCCTCTTCATTAAATATATAGTTAATATACCGATACTCGTTTGCAAACCTATAAATTGTATTGTTTGAATAAATACACAGTAGAGTATTGACATTGCTTTCATCTGTGATTTTTTTTGTTACTTCATATAGATACCCAATATCAAGTTTTATCCTCCTTTTTAACTTATTATCTAGCTGCAATACCGTATCTAGATTTGAAATTGATCCAGTGGTAATACCTGCGTAAGTTCCAAATGGAGTGCACCTATAAACCGATCTTAAGTAATACTTAAAATATGAAATGTCAAGCTTTAATATTTGCGTTGCGAGTTTATCAGATGAACACCATGAAGTAAATTTTTCAAATAAAGTAGAAGATGAAAGAAATAGACCTTCATTCATTTCTGGCTTTTCAAAGTATCTCTGTATTTGTTCACGAAGGTGTTGAATATCTTTGATCTCCGCATTAGTATTTTTAAAAAAATCGCTTAATGGAGATATTGGGGAGCGAAGTAGAAAAAAGTCACCGAATTCAATTTTCATACCTTCTATTTCAAATATTTGTAAAAAACATTTTATCCCAACTAGTAGCGTTTTTGTTAAGGGCAGATAATAACACTAATCCAACACCTGCAGTGCCTGTCACTAAGGAGGGGCTGCTACCCCATTTTTTTACAGCTTTTCCCTTTATAGGATCAAAGCTCATCCAAATGTCTGATACAAATCCTGCTATGCCAAAGCCCTCTACTCTGTGATTCATTAATTCTTGGAGCCAGTATTTATGGCGATCTCGAAAAATATCAACGCCAGTGATTTTAAACAGGCGGCCATAAATGTGGGCAATACCTGAAATTCCATGACAGAAGTTCGGATCAACAAATCCATTATTCTGAAAAATGCCAGAGTCTTTTAAGTCTCTATTGCAGGTTTTAATTGCGATATTTATTGCTTCCTTAAAGAGTAAATCGCTATTTATAGTTTTTGATGCTGATAATAGAGCTATTGAAACTCCTAAATCACCATTGCACCAAGCAAGCCTAGAAGAACCATTTGCACCTTCTTCTAGATCAGGCGAAGTATATGAATGAAATGAAAATCGATTATCGTCAATCTTTTTTCTAAGTAGCCACTCCGATGCACCTGTAATAAGTTCATTTACGATCGGTAAATTTAAACTCAACTTAGAAACGCTTGAGAGAAATGAAATTATACTAGGAATACCGTGTGCTAATCCTAGAGAATGTGTATGTTCATTTAATTCATTTCCGATTTTATATCGCCATGTTATTCCCTCATTGGATCTCTCGCCTATAGAATTCAGACCGTCAATAACTTTTTTTATCATTCGCATAAGGTCTATAGACCTTATATATTGGTACCTTTCTATATAATAAATACCTTTTCCAATAAGGCCATGAAATAAATCATAATCTCCCGCTACTAAGTCAATTTCAATAGTGTCTTCTAGAAATTTGTCAATATCATCAAGGTTTTCGGTTGTAGACTCATCCAGAATTCCGATATTAACAAGATGTTGCACCGTCCATGCAACACCTGCAATTCCAGCAAATGAGTTATCCAGTGCTTTATCTAAATTTATTACGGAATTTTCTATTAATCGCGATGCTTGAGCAGCATGTTTATCCTCGCCAGTTAGTTTATTTAAATACGAAAAGTATAATGCAGCACCTGCATTTCCTGCGATCCCTGGGTTATCATCAAATTGATCTTTGAGCAATTCAATACTTATGTCCTCCAAAGACCTGAGTAATATTTTTTCTAGTACTTTCATTGAAAAAAAATGGGCTGCCTTGCTATGCAGCCCATGTTCTCATTTACTGAAGTGCCACCGCATCATTACTGGTACCTGAATCACAGTAGGGTGCAGAACAAAGAGTGAATGCAGTTGAGCAAGAAGAACCTGATCCTCCTCTAATTGCATTTAGACCCTTGCCCCAATTTTTTGTGATTGCAAACTTTGAAAACTTGTTTGACAAGTCTCCTTTCAATTCTTTTTCATTTTTCATAAGAATAATTTTACAAACCTTTACCTACTCTAATCGCTTTTCGGTATCCGCGACAGTTTTTTGAGCTAGCTTTCAAAATTCTGCGATGCTAAATTAAATTGCTCAACTCCAGCCATACTGGATTGGCGATAATTATTAAAAATATTTTGCCCCCCCTTAATGTTTTGCATATTTTTTGAAAAGTAAAGCTTGAGACCAGCTCCATTTTCATAAATATAGCTCCTACGGCTATGACAATACTCAATAGGTGCGCCTAGCTCTTTCATTTCTTTAAGGTCTTGAAATAATTGACTTTCAGAAACACCAAGCTTGGAAGCAAACTGTTCAGCACAACCAGTAGATTTTCTTTTAATCAAATCATCCATTCGCTTTAGACGGTCTATGTACTTTAATAAGCTCATAATTAATTTATTTTTGGATTTTAAGACATATGATTTTTAATTTCCCAATTCCAATTGATTTTTTACTAATTCAAAGTAGCTCCCCTTATTTAAAGTAAGCTCCGCATGAGTTCCTTGCTCGATTACATTACCATTTTCCAATACTACAATAGTGTCCGCATTTTTTACTGTACTCAATCGGTGGGCAATCACTACAACCGTTTTACCTCTAAAAAATTCGTTGAGGTTATCCATAATTACCTTTTCATTATTCGCATCAAGTGCGCTAGTAGCCTCATCAAAAAAAATGTATTCTGGATTTTTATAAACAGCGCGGGCTATTAACATTCGCTGACGTTGCCCTGCACTAAGACCTGAACCGTCTGAGCCTATTTTTGTATTGTAACCCAGTGGTAAGGTTTCAATAAACTCATGTATATTTGCAACCGTTGCTGCGTGAAAAATTCGTTTTGGGTCTGGCTCTTCATCACTTACACAAATATTTCGGGCAATTGTATCTGAGAAGATATAGCCATCCTGCATTACTGTTCCACACTTTGAGCGCCAATCACGAGAACTTAATTGTTTTATATCGGTATTGCCCAATAGAATTTTACCTACGGTAGGTGGATAAAACTTTAACAGGAGTTTTAGTAAAGTAGTTTTTCCACTTCCGCTACTGCCTACTATGGCCGTTATCTTCCCTTGTTCAATACTCAAGTCAATACCATCTAATGCTTTTGGCGAATGAGGGCCTTCGTATTGATAGCTTACATTTTTTAGATGTAGAGAATGTGTATGTGATAAATTGATAGAGCTACGAACTTCTGGCTTTTCTTCATTTTCCAACAGCCTAATTTCACCAATACGATCCAAGCTAATGCGCGCATCTTGTAGTTCCCGAATGAAATTGACAAATTCATTGATGGGTACATTCAGTTGGCCAATAATGTACTGTACAGCCAACATCATACCTAGTGTCATACTGCCATTAATTACTGCAGTTGCAGCTACGAATGTTATAAAAATATTTTTTAATTCGTTGATGAATAAGCTTCCACCTTCTTGCCATTGCTGTAGGCGAGTACTGTCTATATTAAGGCGGAATAAACTTGCTTGAATACGCTCCCATTCCCATCGTTTGCTACGTTCGCAATTATTGAGTTTGATCTCTTGCATTCCATTTATTAATTGAATAAGATTACTACGATTGCGTGATGATATATTAAAGCGTTTATAATCCTGCTCCTTTCTGATTTTTAGAAAGAAAAGAATATATGCTATAAAGATTGCGCTGGCTATAAAAAAAATCAAGAAAATTGAAATACTATATAAAGCCAAGACTGCGCCAAAAACTATTAAATTAAAAAAGGAAAACAAAATGCTAAGGGAAGAGGAGCTTAAAAATTGCTCTATACGTCTGTGGTCTTCAATTCGCTGGAGGATATCACCAATTTTCTTTGATTCAAAAAAACTCATAGGTAATTGCATGAGTTTGATTAGGAAATCAGAAATAATAGCAAGATTGATGCGTGTACTTAAATGAAGTAATATCCACCTTCTTAAAAACTCTGCTAAGGTTCGGCCAAAAAAAAGCATTAATTGCCCTGCTAGCACTAAGTAAATAAAAGAAGTATTGCGAGTGTTGATCCCTACATCTACAATTGATTGAGTAAGGAAGGGTAGTATCAATTGTATTAAACTGCCCAGCAAAAGACCTATAAGTAATTGAATAATGAATCTTCGATATGAATGTAAGTAGCTTAACAAATACCGAAATCCCGTTCGTATATTTTTCTCACCAATTGCTTCAGTTCGATAGAACAGAGGAGTTGGCTCAAGTAATAATGCAATCCCTAATCCATGTCCGTTAGAAGAAGTAGAAAGCCAACAATTAAGAAATTCTTCCTTAGTATAGGTTAATAGACCAATTGCAGGATCTGCCACACGTAGTTTATTTTTCTTTATTTCATAAACTACCGCAAAATGATTTTGATTCCAGTGTACAATGCAAGGCAATGGTGCGTCCACCGTTATCTTCTCAAAGGGTATTTTAACACCGAGTGTGCGAAAGCCTATGCCTTCTGCTGCTTCACTAATACCTAACATAGAAACCCCTTCAAGAGAAATATAGGATTTACTCCTTAATTCACTAACTGTATAACTTTTTCCATAGTATTTGGCAATCATTCTTAGGCATGATGGACCACAGTCCATCTCGTCTAATTGTTTATAAAATGGAAAACGGTTGAACAATTATAGTTTTATTTCAAAAAGTAAATAATTGCAATAAAGAGTATGAAATCAATAGTAGTATTACCCTTTATTTAACTAGTAAGGATTATGTAAGAAAATGAGACTTTTTTATAACAATTTCAATCTAATAGCCTTTGCTACAAGCTGTACCTTACTTTCCACTCCAAATTTCGAATAAATTTCTTCGCGGTATTTGTCAATTGTCCGAGAGCTTTTGTTGATAACTTTTGCTATTTGCTTACTCGTCCAACCTTTCGATATAGCTTCAAGTAGAATTTTTTCGCTGTCAGAGAGTTCAATAATTTCTTTAGGCTCACTTTTGTTAAGAAATAGTTGCATTGCTTTGGCTATTTCATCGGGCAAATAAAATCCACCTTGATGAACCGTTTGTATCGCTTTTAATAACTCGTTCACAGAGCCTTTGACCA
>JBBSBD010000306.1:0-6891 GCA_038251675.1 Chitinophagales bacterium
TCGGGGTATGGCCAAACGGTTACCCTGTCTGTAAAAAATACACCCCTTGAAAAGGTATTCAAAGAAATAAAAAAGCAAACAGGATTTTCGTTTGTTTACACAAGGGATCAATTAAAAAGCAGCCTGCCGATTACCATACATATTGTACAGGCCGAATTAAAAGAAGTACTCTCCATGTGCTTCCGCAATCAACCCCTATCATTTGTTATTGAAGATAATTACGTTATTGTTCAGACAAAACATACTGCGCTCCAACATGTTTTGCAGAAGGATTCCTTAATTGATATAAAGGGACATATAATGAACGAAAACGGGGAGCCGTTAGTTGGCGCAAGTATTATTGCAAAAAATTCAAACCGGGGCGTTTCAACAAACAATGAAGGTGATTTTGTTCTTCAGGGTATTACGGACAATGATGTACTTACAATTTCGAGTGTAGGATTTTATAAAGAGGAGATTTTCGTTAATGACCAACGGTTTTTTTTAATACATCTTAGGTTTGCAGTTAATAGTCTTGAAGAAACTATAGTGAAAGGATATTATTCAACTTCCCGAAAATTGAATACGGGTAACGTTGTTAAAATAAATGGCGCTCAAATAACCAATCAGCCTGTTTCCAACCCGATACTGGCTCTTGAAGGACTTGTACCTGGATTACTGATCACACAATCAAACGGCTTGCCTGGTTCAAGATTTACGTCTTTGATAAGAGGGCAAAACTCTATTCAAAATGGTAACAGTCCGTTCTTTATTATTGACGGAGTTCCTTTTTTATCTGATAACGACGCTTTAACCCAGTTAAGCGGTATACAAGCGAACAGTCCTTTTAATTCAATCGATCCCAACGATATTGAAAGTATTGAAGTTTTAAAAGATGCGGATGCGACTGCTATTTACGGGTCAAGAGGGGCGAACGGAGTAATACTTATCACGACCAAAAAAATAAGGGCACAAAAAAATTCCCTTTCCCTAAATATATACCGTGGGTGGGGTAAGATCACGCGAACGATGCAGCTAATGAATACTCAACAGTATCTTGAAATGCGACGGGAAGCATTTTCCAATGATGGTGTTGCCCCTGCAGATTACAATGCCCCGGACCTGATTTCCTGGGATCAAAACCGTTACACCGATTGGAAAAAACTTTTTATTGGTGGAACTGCGCAAACCTATAATGCACAGCTACGCTACTCCGGGGGAAATGAATTTACCAGGTTTTCTATTGGATCTGGTTATTATAAAGAAACAACTGTTTTCCCTGATGAATCTGGAGACAAAAAAGCTGACGTAGATATAAACATCAATCATAAAAGTCAAGACAATAAGCTTAACCTTACGTTTATAACAAGTTATTCCTACGATAAAAGCAGGTTACCAGGGCAAGATCTTACAGGCTTTATTAATCTTCCACCAAACAGTTATCCGCTAATAGATTCAGCAGGTAATTATGTGTGGAGAGAAGCAGATTACTCTGTTGGTAATCCGCTTGCTCTGCTTCAGCAAAAAACTGACGTAACTACCGACCGATTAACCGCAAACAGTGTCATTACTTATAAGCCGGTTAATGCACTTGAAATAAAAGTAAATTTCGGATATAATAAAGTAGGCGTTAATGAAAAGATTTTATCTCCGATGTCAGCACAAGACCCTGCTTACGCACCCAAAGGGACAGCGGTACTGGGTGATAATTTTATACGAACGTGGATTATTGAACCACAGGTTGCTTACGGGTTCAATGTGAAAACTAAATTAAGAGTTGAAACACTTGCAGGCTCTACGTGGCAAAAAACTGAATCAGAAAGAAAACTAATTACAGCCAATGGTTATACTAATGATCAATTATTAGGTTCAATAGCTTCAGCACCTTATACTGCGGTTACAAATTCAACTTCCCAATATAATTACACCGCTATTTTCGGGAGAATAGGAGTTAATTGGGACAGTAAATATATTCTCAATGTTACCGGACGCCGGGATGGCTCATCAAGATTTGGCCCTGATAACAGGTTCGCAAATTTTGGCGCTGCCGGTGCCGCCTGGATATTTATTAAAGAGCCGATAATAAAAAAAGCATTACCCTTTTTAAGCTTTGGTAAATTAAGAGGAAGCTACGGTTCAACCGGCAATGACCAGATTGGGAACTACCAGTACCTTGATACATATAAAGGGACAATCTTTGCATACGATGGGCAGCCGGGTCTTACGCCATCAAGATTATTTAATTCTAACTATAGCTGGGAAGAAAATAAGAAAGTAGAATTAGCATTGGAACTGGCGTTTTTTGAGGATAGGTTAACAATGAACCTCACCTATTATAAAAATAAAAGCGATAATCAAATAATAAGATACAGCCTTCCAACGCAAACAGGCTTTACGGATGTGCTCCTGAATTTTCCTGGTGTAGTTCAAAATAAAGGATATGAGATATCCGTAAACGCAGAAATTATTAAGAATAAAAACTTTCAATGGAATACATCTTTTAATATTTCCCATAATCATAATAAACTCGTTTCTTTTCCAAGACTGGTAAATAGCAGTTATGCTTCAAACCTTGTAATCGGCAAACCCTTAAATGCCTACCGGGGCTTAAATTTCACTGGTGTAAATGTACAAACTGGGATTTACGAGTTCGCAGACTTGAATCATGATGGAGCAATTGATAATAGCGATTATGCCTACATAGGCACGACAGATCCAAAGTATTTTGGAGGTCTTTCCAGTACTTTTAATTATAAAAAGTTTCAGCTAAACATACTTCTTGAATTCAGAAAGCAATTGGGACGGGATGTCGTTTATTCGTCTGCAGCTTTAGGTGATATTGTAAATCAACCAACTATTGCACTGAATCGCTGGCGCAAAGTGGGTGACATAGCACCGTATGAACGATATACCCAGGATTTCAGCAATCCTGCATACAATCCTGCAACCTTCAATATTGCCGCGTCAGATGCTGCACTTACTGATGCATCTTTTGTGAGACTAAAGAATATTGCATTTTCCTGGAATTTTCCTGGCAGTTGGCTAAAAAAGCTAAATGCTGTTAGCTGGCAAGTTTTTTTTCACATGCAAAATTTGTTCACCATAACAAAATACCAGGGTCACGATCCGGAAAGCCAGTCTTTGGGATCATTACCACCATTAAGAATGATAACGTTTGGAACCCAGGTTATTTTTTAAAACGAAAAAAATGAAAACGAAATATATTGCTGCAACCCTTGGTACATTACTGATTTTTTTAATGGGGCAACTATTTACTTCCTGTAAAAAGTTTATTGAAGTGGATAATCCCAATGACCAACTCAATAGTGACCTCGTTTTTTCCGATAGTTCAACTGCTACAAGCGCTGTCACAGGTATCTACAGTGAAATGCTTACCAACAGGAACCTTTTCTCCAATTCTGCAATAACACTTTATTGTGGAATGTCGGCTGATGAATTGTATTTTTATTCGCCAGGATTAAAGGATGAATTTTTTAAAAACCAGATTACACAGGCAAACCATATCAATATTGACAATGCATTTTGGCAACCAGCTTACAAATTTATTTACTCTTCCAACCTTGCTATAGAAAAGTTAGCCCAGTCCCAAAAAATATCTATTTCATTAAAAAATCAATTAATTGGTGAAGCAAAATTTATAAGGGCTTTCTGCTATTTTCATTTAATAAATCTCTTTGGTGATGTGCCATTGGTAACTGATATTAAATATCAGGATGTTGCAACTGTTTCAAAAACACCCACAACTGAAATTTATAGTCAGATTATCAACGACCTGAATGAAGCTAAAGGACTATTAGGCGATCGATATGTTTCAACAGAAAGGGTTAGGCCGAACAAATGGACTGCGGCAGCCTTGCTCTCGCGGTGTTATTTATATATTGGTCGCTGGCAGGACGCGCTATCCGAAGCTAATGAAATTATTAATTCCGGACAATATTCGCTGGAACCAGATTTAGACAATGTCTTTTTAAAAAGTAGTACTGAGGCCATCTGGCAGCTAATGCCGGTTCGTCCTGGATTTAATACTTATGAGGGATTAGAAATTTTACCCGCAAGCCCTTTTTCTTATCCAACATATCTAATTACCCCGCAATTGCGCAATTCATTTGAAAACATGGATAAGCGTAAAAATGCCTGGATAAATTCAAGAATCTATAATAATGATACCTTATATTTTCCATTTAAGTACAAAGTGCCAAATGGCGCATCTGTAACAGAATATTACATGGTATTCAGATTGGCAGAACAATATCTTATTCGTGCGGAAGCGGAAATTTTTAAAAATATGATTTCTGAAGCTCAGGCTGATATCAATATTATAAGGGCTCGTGCTGGACTAGGAACCACTATGGCGAATGACACATCATCGCTGAAGCTAGCTATTGAACAGGAAAGGAAAATTGAATTTTTCTGCGAATGGGGACACCGCTGGTATGATCTTAAAAGAACAGAAAGAGCGAATACAATATTGGCACCTCTAAAGGGATCAAGTTGGCAATCAACCGATGTTTTGTGGCCTGTTCCACAACAGGAAATTAACCTGAATCCATCTTTAACTCAAAATCCTGGATATTAGAAAACTACCTGCATTTTCAAACGCCAAAAATCATTTTTTAACTTTATTGAAATGGCTCAGATAATATTGCGCCTGATGGTTTTATTTTTAATCCCATTTGGAAGCTATTCCCAAAGCAACAATCCGTTAAGAGTCGGCGACACAATTCCTTCAATAAATCTCTACCATGTTTTTAATCAATCGGGCACAACTATTTCATTAAATGATTATAAGGGTAAGTTAATTATACTCGACTTTTGGAATAGGTGGTGTACTGCCTGTATTCAGGCGTTTCCTCAAATGGAAAAACTTCAAAAAGTGTTTGGGGATAAAATAAAAATCTTACTTGTAACAAACGATAAAAATGAAGAATTAGTAAAGCTATTTAAAAAAGTTAGGCTACCTGCTCTTCCAATAATATCAGACGACAGCATATTAAATAGCTTATTTCCACATACCTCAGTTCCCCACCACGTTTGGATAAACCCTGCCGGGCAAGTTCAATTTATTACAGAAGGTTATAACGCTACAGAGAAGAACATCTTAAAAATAATTGATGGAGCAAATTTGACACTACATTCTAAAAAAGAAGTAGCAAATTTTGAAACCGATTCTGCACTATGGAAGGAGGGGAACGGCAGGCTTCAAAAATATATAACCAGCTATTCTTTTAGCATGACCAAAATTGACGAAAATGAAGCCACGAGATGGTCTTTTATTAAGGATACAATAAATAAAACAGCATCGTTTAAATTCGTTAATATTCCCTTACTTGATTTATACAAAATGGCATTTGGGTACTCAATTTATAAAACAGATTATTATTATGACAACCGCATTGTATTTGATCTGCCTGAAAAGAGTAAATATTTTAAACGACCATTAATGATAGACAGTTTGGAGGATTGGGAAGAAAAAAATCTTGTTTGCTATGAGTCTAAATGGAACTTGATTAATGATAGTTTGGCTTATCAGTTTTTGCAAAATGATATTAACAGATTTTTTCCTTATTCTGTCAAAGTGGAGCAAAAAGAAGTAAAATGCTATTTATTGAGTACAGACAAGAAATTTAAGATTTCAAAAACCATTGGTGGAGAAAAAGCTTTTGATTATAGTGATACTTTATTTCGTCTTAAAAATATGCCTCTCTCAGTACTTATAGAAAGTTTAAATGGTCTTGACTTGTTTGAATCAATACCTGTCGTAGGCACCACTAACTTTTCTGCAAATATTGATGTAAGTCTTATTAATGCCTTCAAGAGTTTACCAGCATTAAAGAAAGAATTATTAAGAAATGGCTTTCAACTATTGAAAGGAAAGAAAAAAATTAGCATGTTGGTTATAAGTAAAAGAAAATAAGAGAGCCGGTATTAGCCGGCTCTCTTATGATTGTTAATTTTTCATCCTTGGGGTATAGGATTTATTAAAATTAGGATGACCAAAACCATCATCAGTCGCATTTTCAACACCACAGCGATGTGCAGTTCCGCTACAGGATAAAGACCCAGTACCGGCAAAAGTGTAGTTGGCAGGATCATTAATTTTTGTAATATCATCCTGCCCTGGCAGGCCAGAAAGATTATACGTGTAACTGTTCCCGGTAAGCATTGTTTTTTTATGGTTAACGGTGAAGGCTGATGTAGCAACAGCCAGCATTACAACAAAAATTCCAAGATATTTTTTCATAAAATAAAATTTAAATAACTAATAATTGCCTACTATTTTATACAGGTTTTCGGCTTCTCCTGTTTATTGCAATAAAAAGTTTATGCTGAATAGTAAAAAATAATGAAATAGTAATAAGCAAAATGCAAAAACTGTTGAACAAAATATGGTTACTCCATGATAGTTCTTTTATAACGCCGCCGCAGGTACAAGGCAAATGTTTAATGAATAAAATCATGTAAGCAACATAGACAGTAAAGACTATCATTAATATTAAAGAACACACAAGCCCTGTTTGCCTGTATTTATCAGACAACAACAAAGAGACAATTAAAAGTTCAATCACAGGAACAAGCCACACAAGAATTAATGCCTGATTTCTAATAAGCGGAGATAGCAAAAGCGATGTTAAGAAATTATCATGATCTATCAGTTTACTTATCCCTGTATATGTAAATAGAAATATAAGTAGATACCTCGTAACGGCAATTATTTGAAGTAATATTTTGCTTTGCTTCATAAATCAATGATAAAGAACAAAGCTCTAATATTATTTACATTTGATTTTAGGAAAGCTGTTTGCACATGGACGCTAGAGGTTTGCAAACAGTATTATTAACGCCTCAAAGATCCTGGCGTAATACCAAACTTCCTGCGAAAGGCGGTAATAA
>JBBSBD010000307.1:0-6882 GCA_038251675.1 Chitinophagales bacterium
TCCCCACATCATCATAATTGTATAATTTAAATAGTTAAATAATATTGTTATGTGTAGTTACCCTAATCTATAGAACCGGAATTTATTATTCTTAATTTTTCTTTTTCATTTTCACCTTCATTTTTTGCATCATTTCTGGTTTTTTCTCCATCATTTTTTGCATCATTTCTGGATTCTTTTCCATCATTTTTTCCATCATTTCAGAATTTCCTTCCATCATTTTCTGCATCATTTCAGGATTTTTTTCCATCATTTTCTGCATCATTTCAGGTTTTTTGTCCATCATTTCTTCCATCATACCAGGATTTTCATTCATCATTTGCATCATTTTTTCTTTCATCTCATTTTTCATCATATTGTTGGCGTGCATTTTATCCATCATCATTTTACGCCCCATTTCAGAGTCCATCATTTTATCCATCATTTTAGATTGCATCTTCTGCATCATTTCCGGATTTTTCTCCATCATCATTTGCATATGGGATTCCATTTTTTCCTTCATTTCGGGATTTTTCTCCATCATCATTTTCATGCTTCCAGATTCCATCTGTTCCATATGGGCCTTCATCATTATCTTTTTGGCGGCTTCATTTTTTTGTGCTTCGCTGATGAAATTGGCCAACTGAATAGGGTCTGAAATGATTTCTTTATAGATGGCATTCCTATTTTCTTCTACCTTCATTGTTTTGGTGGCATTGAAAGTTGTTTTGCAACTAAGCATTGTTCCAACTATTCCCACTGTCATTAAAATTTTTACTGTTGTTTTCATACTTTTCTTTTTTAGATTATTAAATATTTGTTTAAACTGATTTTTCATTTTTTGCCTATTTCCTTTCTCAGAAATTGTGCATTTATGGCTACGATTATTGTACTCAAACTCATAAACACAGCTCCAACTGCCGGGCCTAAAACAAATCCTGCTTTGTATAAAACGCCAGCAGCCAATGGTATAGTAACTATGTTATATGCGGTTGCCCAAACTAAGTTTTGAATCATCTTTTTGTAAGTGGCTTTTCCAAACAAAATAAGATTGGCAATATCCTGTGGGTTGCTGTTTACCAAAATAATATCAGCGGTTTCTGCAGCTACATCTGTACCGGAGCCTACAGCTATTCCTACATCTGATTGTGCCAATGCCGGAGCATCGTTTACTCCATCACCGGTCATAGCAACAAACTCCCCTTTGCTTTGCAAATCCTTTACAATCTCCACTTTTTTGTGGGGCAGCACTTCTGCAAAATATCCATCGAGGCCTAACTGATCGCTAACCGCTTTTGCAACTTTATCATTATCGCCAGTTGCCATCAATACTTTTATACCATTCTTTTTAAACACTTTAATTGCTTCGGCACTTTCTGGCCTTATCTCATCAGCCAAAGCAATATATCCGGCAAGTTTTTCATCTATAATAATGAACACCACTGTCTCTGCTTCGCTGCTATAGGCATCTTCAGGAACCGCAATGCTTTTATCTTTTAAATAACCTGGGCTTACTACTTTTATTTGTTTGCCTTCAACTATTGCCTCAACACCTTTGCCTGTTATTGCATTAAATTTTTCGGGTTTTGGAACGGTGATTTTTTTATCTTTTGCTTTACGAACAATGCCAACAGCAATCGGGTGCTCTGAACTTTGTTCCAATGCTACGGTAAGCCGTAACAATTCATCTTCTGAAAATTGTTTGTCAACTGATACTATTCTTGTAACACCAAAATCTCCTTTAGTAAGGGTACCTGTTTTATCGAATAAAAGCGTAGTTATTTTTCGTGAGTCTTCAAAGGCGGTACGGTTTCTTATTAAAAGTCCGTTTTGCGCGGATACTGCAGTTGAGATTGCTACAACTAAGGGTATTGCCAGACCCAATGCATGCGGACAGGCAATTACCATAACGGTTACCATGCGCTCCAGTGCAAATACAAACGGGAAGCCCAGTAATAACCATGTAGCTAACGTGCCAAAACCTATTGCTAAGGCAATATATGTAAGCCATTTTGCTGCCCGGTCGCTCAGGTTCTGCATTTTGGATTTTGACTTCTGCGCTTCTTCTACCAGTTTGATTACTTTATTGAGATAGCTGTCTTTCCCTGTATGCTCTACTTTTACTTTAAGCGAACCATTGCCATTTATGGAGCCGCCTATTACTTTATTTTCCATCTCTTTTTTTACCGGTTTAGATTCCCCGGTTAACATAGCCTCATTCAAATAACTGCTTCCTTCTATGATGATACCATCAGCCGGAACTTTTTCTCCTGGCTTGATCATAATCACATCATTTTGCTCCAGCACATCCAATTTTACATCTTCCACTTGTCCGTCTGCTTTTACACGGTGAGCCTCAGCAGGCATCATGCTCACCAATAATTGTAATGCTTTTGAAGCGCCAAGAACAGATTTCATTTCCAGCCAATGCCCCAGTAACATAATTACTATCAAGGTAGCCAGCTCCCAAAAAAAGTCAACGCCGGGTAAACCGAATACGGTAGCTGCGCTGTAGAAATAGGCTACTGAAATAGCCATAGCAATCAGTGTCATCATCCCTGGCGATGCTTTTTTAATTTCGCCCCAAAAACCTTTAAGAAATGGCCAGCCACCCCAGAAATAAATGAAAGAGGAAAGCACCAGCAACACATATTTATTACCCGGCAACAATAATTGGTATCCCAAAAATTGCTGGATCATAGGTGAAAAAATAAGTATGGGGACGGTAATGATTAGGCTAACCCAAAACCGCTTTCTGAAATCGGCAATCATCATTTTATGATGGTCATGCCCTGCCATACCCATGGGGATAGCGCCATGATCCATTTTATTATGGTCCATCTTTGCATGTTCCTCTTGGGGCATGTCCATTTTGGAATGATCCATCTTGCTGTGATCCATCTTAGCATGATCCTCTGAGGTCATGTCCATTTTCTTTGAGTCATATTTCTCTGAAGAATCATCCTTAGTGAATTCTTTTTCCGAAGAAGCTTCTTCTTTCTTTTCTTCTTTTGGAGATTCCGCTTTTGGAGTTTCCTCTTTTGCCGGCTCTACTTCAGGAGTGTCAGTATTAGCATTTTCCCTTGTAGTTGTAACCTTTGGCTCATCGCCGTTTGTGTTGACATTGATAGTAATTTTTGCCATAATAGTCAATTTTATACTGTTTGCACTTTTGGGTTAATCCTTTTTAGAACCCATTTTTGCATGTTCCTCTTCCGTCATGTCCCTGTCTGACGACAAGGCAGGCATTTTTTTTGCGTCATCTTTTATTACCAGGGGAATAATATTTTTACTTTGCATCCTATTGTATTAATTTACTTTTAATAAAATTGATCATTTTAAATAAGTTAATTATTTCCTACTATCAAAAATAAAATTGCTGCAATCCGGCTGCAATGAAATTATAAGAGCTTGCATATTTCAAATATTTTGCATGGTCTGCATGAGCAATATTTGATGACATATTCGTCATTCCTGCAACCGGTAAAGTAACATCTCCAAATGTGCCTCCTGTAATTATTGCGAGTAAAATTCATTTGTTTTAAAACCTGGCGGAGCTATCATTTTTCTCCTTTGAGTGTTTTTAAAAGCAACTTAGCCGCTGCCTCTGAAGAACCTGGATTTTGACCTGTAATTAATAAACCGTCTTCTATCACATAAGACCCCCAATCATCTCCTTTGGAGTAATGAGCGCCATGTTTTGTGAGTTCATTTTCTAGTAAAAAAGGCACTACGTTCGTTAATTTAACGGCCTCTTCCTCAGTATTTGAAAAGCTTGTTAAGTTTTTGCCTTTCACAATAGGTTCTCCGTTAAGTGCCTTTACATTAATTAATGCCGCAGGCGCATGACATACAAAAGCGATTGGTTTTTGATGATTATAAAATGCTTCAATTAATTTAATGGAGCTTTTATCAGTTGCTAAATCCCATAATGGACCGTGACCACCAGGATAAAAAACAGCATCATAATCCTCCTGTTTTACTTCGCTTAGCTTTAAGGAATGCGCCACTTTATCAATTAAGACACTGTCTTTATAAAACCTTTCTGTTGAGAGGGTTTGAGCATCTTTCAATTCACTTTTTGGATCAACCGGTGGCTGACCTCCTTTTGGCGACGCAATGGTTATTTCAGCTCCGCTATCTGCCAAAACATAATAAGGCGCTGCAAATTCCTCCATCCAAAAACCAGTTTTTTCTCCTGTATTTCCCAATGTGCTATGGGATGTTAATACCATTAATACTTTCATGTGCTTAATATTTATTTTTTAGTGGTTAAATCAATTAGCTTGCATTATCATTCCGTTGGTAGACTTTGTGCAAGTCATTTTATGGTAGTTTATTTTTATGCGAATTATTAAATTTTTACAATCATTTTCCCTTTATTTTTTCCATCAAACAAATCAATAAATGCCTGGGGAATGTTATCAAAACCTTCAACAATCGTTTCGCAAAATGTTATTTTATTTTCGTTGAGCCACGCTGTTAATTGTTTTGTGGCAGCCGGAAAATATTCTGAAAGATCACCAATGATGAACCCTTTCATCGTGGCGCTTCTAGTTAGAATGATGGGCTGCAATCGAGGGCCGAGTGGAACTTCTGTTTTATTGTACAGGGAGATTGCACCACAAACCGGTAACCTCGCATACTTATTAATGTTTGCTAAAACGGCATCTGAAATTTCGCCACCGACATTGTCAAAATAAATATCTACCCCTTCAGGGCAGGCGCTTTTGACGGCATTTTTTAAATCTTTAGTTGTCTTATAATTTATAGCGTGGTCAAATTTGAAGATCGATTTTAGTAACCCTACTTTTTCATCTGAACCCGTTATGCCAACCACTTTGCAACCCAACAATTTGCCAATTTGGCCCACAATTGTTCCAACCGCTCCACCCGCCCCTGATACCACAATTGTTTCGCCTTCTTTCGGCAATCCTATTTTTATTAACCCTAAATATGCGGTGAGCCCAGTCATTCCTAAAATGCCCAGATAGCTTGACAATTTGGCTTCATTACTACTTACTTTACGCAATCCTTTTCCATTCGAAGTTTGATATTCACTCCAATCCAAATTGCCTGAAACAAAATCACCTTTTTTGAAATCCATATGTTTACTTTCTATCACTTCGGCTATCACTCCTGATTGTATCGGTTTATTTAACTCAAATGGGGGAACATATGATTTAGCGTCATTCATTCTACCTCGCAAATATGGGTCTACCGAAACATAAGTTGTTTTTAACAGAACCTCACCGTCACTCACAGCAGGATCTTCTGCGTTAGTAATTTTAAAATCATTAATAGTGGGCGTTCCGTGCGGCCGTTTGTTAAGGAGAATTACTTTATTCATATATATTTCAATATTTGTTGCCTTAACCTGTCGGTTCCTTTTCAATTGTCGTTGCCATTTAATTTGAATTTCAATTGTGATTAAATTATTAGAAATAGTTGTTTCTTCATTGTGCTTATTAAAATAAAAAAAAGACTTTCACCCAGTACTTTTTATGGTGCATTCCAGACAAAAGCCCTTTTCGCTATTTAAAACTTTTAAGAATTCTGCCTTGACTGCTTACCTAAACCACTCTTTAAAGTTTTCTATTACTCCCGATATTTCTTCCTTTGCGATTTGGCTTCAAGTAAACCGTTTTTTGGAAAATATCAATGAATGAGTAAATTTATCTTTCCTTTGTTTCTTTTTCGAAACGCATTAAGCTGCTCTAAGTTCCGCAATGGTGTAATGTGTATTCTTTAATGCATCCTGAAGTGTATCGACTTTAATTACTACAGAAGATGTAATTTCTGCTTCCTTCTTTGCCAAGTCAACTTGCACAGAGGTTACACCAGAAGCAGCAGACAATTTATTTTTAACCGTTGTTGCACATCCTCCGCAACTCATACCACTAATGTGATAAGTATGTTTGATTGAATTTTCCATGTTCTCAAATTTATAATCATATTTTTTTTTAGATAAACTGTTGCCTGATATAATTAATCTTTCTTTACTAAATCCATTCCGCATTTGGGACATTTGCCCGGTTTGCCTGATTTTACTTCTGGGTGCATTGAGCAGGTGAAAGTTCCTGCACTCATATTTTCTTGTGAGTCTTGCTTTACAATATGAAGCGATAATTCATTATGATTTGTTTTCATTGTCTTATTTTTAAGTGATAATTAGAATTTATTTTTTTGCCTTTTTATTCCGTACGATCTCAACAGAACATTTTGCATGCAGTGCCACCGCCTGAGACACCGAACCCAGCAAAAAACCTGCGACAACTCCATGGCCATGAGAACCCACTACAATTAAATCGGCCCCAAATTTTTCAGCTTCTTCCAGGATAACAACCTTTGGAGAACCTTCCATAACAGCAGTAGAAAAAGAAAGATTCGGATGTACCTTGCGTAAAATAGTGGCTGCATGTTCAACGGCTGCTTCTGCTGATTTTAGTAAATACTTATCGGCATCAGCATTATATTCATTCAATGATATGATTGGGAAAGCATACACCTTAAAAGACCTTTCATAAGCAGAAATAATCCGTACTTTAGTGTTGGGAGCGAAGGTTCTGCCAGCAAATTGCTTGACCACTGCTTTGCTATGTGCAGAGCCATCGGTAGCTAATAGTATTTTCATTTGTTATTTTATATTACGAAATGTCAATTCATCTACTGACTTTTCAATTTTATTAATGTCATCAGTCATTTTGTTTTTGAAAGTTCTCCAATTGGATTTTCTTTCTACTTTGTAATCACTCATTAATTTCTTTAAGGATTTGATTTCTTTTTCTAGATTCAATTTTTCCTTTTTCAAGATTGTCTTTTCTTTCGTTGTTATTGTTGACATTTTTTTGATTTTAAATAATTATTGCGATTTTCTAAAACTTACATTATAAATAGTAGCCA
>JBBSBD010000308.1:0-6818 GCA_038251675.1 Chitinophagales bacterium
ATTTGCTTTTCCCCGGTTCAATTTACTAATATTATTTGCGCTGTATTGGAAGTTTGTCGTATAGTAATGACTAACCAATCAGCTGTTTCATGCTTATTTTGGCTGATATACTCTCACATAGTCAACTTCCATTCTAACTGAATTGAGAGCAGGATCAATGCCGTTTTTCAACCCGTTTGTTTCAAGTTTGGGGTCACTACCCCAGTTTCCGCCCATGGCAATGTTCATAATAATATAGCAGGGTTTGTCGAAAGGCCAGGTCGAGTCATTCTTTACCTCCGGTCTGTAAACATGAGTCAATACATTGTCGATACTGAATTCAATGCAATCGGGTTTCCAGTTCGCCTCATACAAATGAAATTCAGTGTTGTATGAATTTATTTTTTGGACCCCAGTGCTGGATCCGTCGCCAAAACCTGCTGGAACATGAACTGTACTGTGAATCAGGCCCGGATTTTTTCCCTGGTGTTCCATAATATCAATTTCGCCGCAGGCAGGCCATCCGACAACGGATACATTTGCTCCAAGCATCCAAAGCGCCGGCCAGGTTCCGGACCCTTCAGGTACTTTGGCCATAAAAACCACTCTTCCATAAGTAAAGTTATGCAGGCCTTTCGAAACTACACGGGCCGAAGTCCATGAACTTCCCGATTTGAGCGCTTCGATAACTAAAACTCCGTTTTCCTGTCTTACGTTCTGTGTGCTGTTGGTATAATTCTGAATTTCTCTATTTCCAAAACCCGAACTTCCTAAGTCATAGTTCCATTTGTCTGCATCAGGCAATCCCGTTCCGGTGAACTCGTCGCTCCACACCATGGTATCCTGCTGTGCAAAACAACTTTGGGCAAGCCATACCAATATAACCAGGATTATTGTTTTCATAATATTGTAATTGATTTGACTTAGTTAAACAGAAATAAGGTTATTCTTTCAAAAAAAAAGATGTAAGGGATAAAGCAAATTTTTTCTGAAGTCCTGAATTGCCTTTTTCTGAGAGAGGATAAAAGTAGCTAATAAAAGATTAACTGAAAATTCATTTAGTTCCAGCTGGCGTGTGATTCTCATGCATTCCTGATGATTAGCACTATACCACTGCTAACATTTTTAAAACCTGTTCATACCTTCCTTTAATTAATCAGAGGAAGGTATGAACAGGACGAAAATTTAGTTAAATAGCTATAATGATATTACTTCTTTATAAATTTAGAAGTAACCGTTTTGCCATTTACATCAGTTAACTTTATGAGATAAACTCCTGATTTAAGATCGCTTACATTTAAGCTCTGCAATACATTACTATAATCCTTTACCTGTTTACCAACTAAATTGTAAATTTCAACTTTGCTTTGTGTTGTATTACCTGAAATATACAAATTGTTAGCAGCCGGGTTTGGATAGAATTTTACAACGTTTGCCTTATTATCTCTTACTGAAACAGCAGATATTTCTTTCAAAACGACATTATCAAGATAAACCATATCTGAAGTTTGTGCCAAAAGGAAAGCAAATTTAGTAACAGTATTTGCCAAAATCTTATCAACAGCTAATGTACGTGTGTATGTTGTTTTCGCTGTTGTGATGTTAATATCCCATTTTGAACGTCCGGCAATATTACCTTCACCTTCGCTTGTTCCTAACTGCTGGTATCCATTGTTTGGATCTTCAATTGTTACGGCAATAATTCTGTCAGCAGCTGCCCATGCTTCAAAAGTTAAAGTGTAGGTTTTATCGTTTTCGAGTGCAAAATTCTTCTGTTCAATCTGCATATTATAGTTTGCACCGGCATCCAGATTAGGATGAACATTTACAACACCGCTGATAACTTCAGCTGTACCGCCATTTCCTGAATACATACCCCATTTATTTGCAGTTGAAGCACCCATAGCGCCTTCAATACCGTCGAATGTACCATTGTTGATCACATTAACTCCAAAAGGGGCCGAACCATAGTTTTTAGTTAATGTTGTAGGAACAGAGCCGGCCAAAACAAAATCCAGATTAGTTAGTTCAGGAACTGCTATACCATTAACATAGATAGTATACGTAATTGGAGCTGTAATTGTACTACCAGCCACTCCTGCAAATGTTGTAGCCCAAACTGCTCCTTCACCGGCTGTTCCGATAAGGGAAGTTTTTATACCAGGATCATTTGATAATTCAACCTCTACAGAAGTTGCAGTTCCACCCAGATCAGTTATCGCAAAAGTAGCGTCAACATTCGCACCGGTTGTATAATCTGGCCCTTTTACATTATCATAGTACCATACATCTGTTGCAACGGTGTTGAAACCCATAAAAATAGAAATTTGTTTGTAATCAGGATTTCTCCCGGCAAACGTGTAGGTAAGAGTTTGCCATTCTCCGGCAGTAGTATAAGGTATCTGTATTTCAGCATCAGGCAGAGTTGGACTACCTTCAATTTTAAATAATGCTATTCCGGCAACAGCACACCTTACATCCATAGTAAAAGTCTGTGTAGTGGGGGCAAAATCAATTGTGCCACCAATTGGAAAACTTACACCACCCCAGGACATTCCGTCAGCAGCCTTTTGAGTCATAGCAACATTATCAGAAGTATTTACTCCTGTTTTGCTGGGATTTGCGACAATTGAAAAGCTTGAGCCGCCAAAAGTACTATGGTTTGGTGTTGCTCCCTCAAAATCGAGGTAGGTTGTCTGGGCATTTAAGCAGCCAACGAAAGCTACTATTGATAATACACTTAGTAAAGTTTTTTTCATAATGTTTGATTGATTTATAGTTAATATAAGTTTGGAGTGGTAATGCATCGGAGAAATGAATTCCCCGGATGCTTATTAATTGGAATTGATAATTTGATGAAACAAATATAGATTACTTATTGGCTTAAAAAAAATTTAAAGGTGCGTCAAATATACAGCAACTCCATATTTGCTATTACATCAATGTTACATCAATTAATATATATATACTTGATTATTAACTATATAAAAATATTTAAGATTAAAAGCCAATGCTTCACTTGTTCTCCAACTATTTCATCTTTCTTGCGGCAGGATAATCAGAAAAGCGAAGTATCGACTTTAATTTAATAATTATCAAATACTACAAAAATCTGAGGAAATATCATACTGTTAAACTTGCGTGTTTTAAGATCCGGTATCAGAGGTTTATCATAAATTCTGTAAGATTTGCTTCGCGGTCGAGTCTGAGTTTTTTGCGGATACGGTAACGGCTTATCTCAACACCACGGGCACTGATATTCATAAGTGTTGCAATTTCCTTGCTCGAAATATTCATCCGAAGGTAAGCACACAAGCTTAGTTCACGCGGAGTAAGTTCAGGGTAACTTTCTTTCAATTTCTTAAATAGGTCCTCATACACCTGTTCGATATGCATATTGAAAACTTGCCACTGATTTTCATTATCTATCTCTTTATCAATTCTCTTTATAAGGCTGTTTATGTTGCTCTTAGCCGTATCATTACCCAATGATGAATTTACATTCCGCAGATCAGCCTGTAATTTGTTCAGAATATTATTTTTCTTAATCAGAAGCATTGTTGAATTCGCCAGTTCTTTTTCTTTATGAATCATCTCGAGACGTAAAGTCTCGTTACGCAGACGCTCCATTTCTTTTTCAGCAATAAGTGCTTCCTGTTTTAACACCTGTACCCTACTATTATACTTATCTCTTTGCTTTAAATTTTCAGCAAGATTAAATTTCTTAATCCTATAGGAGAGATATCTCTGTGCCAAATATATACTAAATAATAAAAGGACAACATAAATAATCAAAGCTAATCGTGAACGGTACCAGGGGGGCAATACCTCAAACTTATAGGACAGAACAGAAGGAGTGATTTGGGAATTGATTCGTGCATGAAGAACAAAAGTATATTGTCCGGCAGGTAAATGGGTATATTCTTTGAATTTCTGTGTAGTCCATTCTGAAAATTCAGAATCAAAACCTATTAATTTATATTGAAAGTCTACCTCAGGAAGCTCGAAATTATTTGCCGAGAATGCAATTGATATTGAATTATTTGTATATTTAAAAGTCGGTACAACAGTTTGTTTTTCATTCTTGCTGTTAAACCTGTAAATGCCTTCGGAAGTATCTCCTGACCTGAGATCGCTAATATAGATAATGTATGGAACAGAGTAATCTTTATAATTTTTTGGACTATAATTTACAAATCCACCTTCAATACCAATAATAATATTATTCTGATCCAGTTCATTAAAATGCTCAAATGAAGGAATAATCATATTAGAGATTTTTGAAAATGGAATCGTAATTTTCTTAAAAGAACCGTCTTCCTGAATGCGTAACACGCCTACCTGACCATCAGCATAAAACCAGATATTGCGCTCCGAATCCTGGTATAAATAATCAACCGGTTTCCCTTTGTTAAAATAAGGTGAATATTTTAATTCGCTTTCAAATCTGTTGGCCTTACTATTGAACTTAAAGATTCCATTCTCCGAAGCAACCATTATTTCAGATTGAATCCGGAATAACAAATTTGATTGACCGGAAGGCAATCCATCTTTTGAATTGAAAAGTTTTACATCCAGAACATTTTTCCATTCACTATCACATTTTAACCTAAAAATGCCCTTATAGGTTTGACTTACCCAAATATCTCCTGATTGATCTACTTGCACAAACCTTGATGATTCGTTAAAACCTTTAATTATATTTCGCAAATTCCAAATGCCATTATACTTTTCAAAAATGGACAGCCCCGTGTATGTGCCCACCAGCATAAGGTCAGTATTATTAATTTTTAAAAAGTTCCATGCTCCCGGAGAAGAAGATATTCTTGTTGCCTTATTACCTTCAACCTGAAATATTCCATTGTTGTGACCACATAACAGAGTATTATCAATAACCGATAAGTTCCATACCTGACCTTCAGTCCCTTCTATCAATTTAATGTCAGTTTTTAACTTGGACGGGTTAACAAAATCGGTCCACTTAATATAGAATAATCCCTGGTTAGTTCCGAGATAAATATTATCTCCAAATTTAGCTGAGGCGTAGCCGGTGCCTATATCAAAATAGTTTTGAAAATAAGAAACAGGTGAATCAAACTCAATCATCGAGATGCCATTATCGAGGCACAGCCAGATATTTCCTTTATAGTCCTGCCCAAGACCCAGAACGGTATTGTTCTGTAACCCCCGCTCTTTGTTCATTTCAAAAACAAGATTCCCGGCAGTATCTGTAACAATAATGCCATTTTGGATTGTACCAAAGGCGAAAAAATTATTTTTAAGCCGGATTGCTGAATAAAGTTGGTATTTCTTTAATTGTTCGTTTATTTTCGAATTCCAAGGGGTTAACCTGGTACCTTTATAACGAAAAACGCCTTTCTTACTGGTGCCGATTAATACTTCATCATCATTCAATGATAATATTGACCATATATTTGTTCCAATAAAAAAATCACCTCCCGGCATTAGCCTGACTTTACCCTCACGGTATTGCATTAGTCCCTGCTCTTCATCATAAACCCATAAAATACCATTTACGTAATATGACAGATGAAATTTGGAACGGGGATATACAATCTCAATTTTCCCGTTCTGATAAATAAAAATTGCTTTAAATGATTGGAAAACAATGCCAAAACTTGTTTTATGAATTCGCCAGATTTCATCAAAATCACCTATATTACCTTTAATCAGTTGGGTTAACGAATGATAAACCAAGGTTCCGTTTGTGTTCTCTTCGTAAAACCCAAAGTCATTATAAGCCCCTACATAAATCCGGTTACCGTCCGTACAAATTGCCCTGTTAATAGCATGCACTGATTTGTATAAAGCCCACGTAGTTCCATTATATTCAAGGAGACCATTGTTATTGGCAAAATACATTAAACCGTTTTCCGTTTCGCCTATCGACCAACTTTGAATACCACCGGCATATTCCGAACGCGAAAAATTCCTTATCCCCGGCAATCCAAAATAAGACGATTGAGCATGTATCCTTATTCCAAATACTGCTACCAGCCATAAAACCAGGAAAATCCTTATTGATTTGAGAATCATACTATTCAAACTTACATGTACTTAAACGATATCCGCTAACCAAAATTAGCTCTCTAATTTGGTGAATGTTGAGTATTCATATAATTATGTAAAACATGACAGGTTGGTTTCAGATCGTTGTAATTCAGCACCAAAAAGTTTAGTGAAATTCTGTTGACCTGTGATTACCTGTGATTAAAATGATAAATGTACAAATTGTATTTTAACTTTTTTGTAATTTAATAATAAAATTTGATGTTGAAAAAATCTCCTGATTGTAATATATGCCTGGAAGCCTGATTTTCAATATAAGAGTATATGCAATAAATGATGGCCCGGTTATTCGTGTTGTAAGTGCTCTGATATATGCCTGTCGAAAGCTATAAAGATGTCAGGGAAAGTTATGTCGGTTGAAGAAATTTTGGATTTCATTGAGAAAGTGCGCATATTTTTCGATCAATCGGGAGGCAACGTTACTTTTCGGGCGGGGAATCGAATGTTCACACAAAAATGTTGATCAAACCGCTGTATAAATGTGGTAAAAGAGGCATTCACCGTACCGTGGACACAGATGGAAATGTTAGCACTGAAACTCTGCTTGAAGTCGCTGAACGGACTGATAGTTACCAATTTTATTTAGACAATGATTTATAAAATAAGAGTTTCCATCATCTTAATAATATTTTTCACTATGTTGATCAAATTTATTAATTTTTGTTGTAAATTTACAGCTTCTTTCCATCAGCCAGGCAAACTTCGATAAACTTATTTACTAAATCCAAAGCAAAATTCATGAAGAAAAG
>JBBSBD010000309.1:0-6800 GCA_038251675.1 Chitinophagales bacterium
AATGTTTCTGCTGATAATCTTAATCAACAACTAAAAGCATATTCAGCAAAAGTTGAATCGCCTGATGATAAGGATAGTCATATCATTCAGCCATTGAGTGCGGTGCATTATGATTCACAAACAGGTAACTACAGTAACAAATCTATCAGCAAAGAACTGATTAATGTGCTGTGGCTGATCGCGGCATTCATCTTGCTGATTGCCTGCGTAAACTTTATCAACCTGTCCACTGCACAGGCTGTGAATCGTGCAAAAGAGGTTGGCGTAAGAAAAGTTTTGGGGAGTAATAAATCTCAATTGCAAACCCAGTTCATCATTGAAACATTTTTGATAGTTACAGTTGCTGTAATGATTGCAGCAGTTATCACCATTCTTGCATTGCCTTATGTAAATCAACTTTTAGAGCTTTCGCTTTCATTCAACATACTCAACAATCCCGTAATTATTTTATTTCTTTTAACTGTAACTATTGTTGTAACCGCACTCGCCGGTTTTTATCCTTCTATTGTTTTATCACGTTTCAATCCCGTCAATGCTTTAAAGAGTAAACTTACAGTAAAGGCTGCAAAAGGTATTTCATTAAGACGAGGATTGGTAGTATTTCAATTCATTATTGCACAGGCGCTCATCATCGGAACATTCATCATTGTAAAACAGATGGATTATTTTATGGATCAACCATTGGGCTTCGATAAAGATGCAGTTGTAAATGTCCCTTTCCGTGTGGATAGTCTTCGCATTAGCAGGCTGGACTATTTAAGAAACAAGCTATTGTCAATAACCGGTGTACAGGCAGTAAGCTTCAGTTCTAACACTCCTATTGAAGATGGTGTTGATACATGGAGTACATTCAAATTTGACCATGCAATAAAAGAAGAAGATTTTAAAGTTATTACCAAATTCGCAGACACTGGTTATTTGCCAACTTATAAATTAAAATTGGTAGCCGGAAGAAATTTGCAACCGTCTGGTTTTACAGCAGAATTTTTAGTAAATGAATCGCTTGTGAAAAGTTTGGGATTTAAGAAACCGGAAGACATACTGAACAAAGAAATAAGCATATGGGGCGATCGGATAAAATGTCCTGTTGTTGGTGTATTGAAAGATTTTAATGACAGGTCTTTTCGCAATGATCTTGCCCCTATGGTTATTACCACAAACGTCACGATGTACAACCAGGCAGGGATAAAATTGGCGACGGCAAACATATCTTCTACATTGCAATCCGTTAAAACAATATGGGAACAGACATTTCCCAACTTTGTTTATCAATACAAATTTCTCGATGAAAAAATTGCAAGCTTTTACAAACAGGAAAACCAGTTGTCGCAGTTGTATAAAATTTTTGCAGCCATCGCGATATTCCTGAGTTGTCTTGGATTGTATGGATTGGCCTCATTTATGGCGGTGCAAAGAATAAAAGAAGTTGGTATTCGTAAAGTGCTTGGTGCTACTGCAGGTAATATCGTTTATTTGTTTTCAAAAGAATTTGTCATCCTAATTGCAATTGCTTTTGCAATTGCTACACCCATTGCATGGTATTTCATGAACCAATGGTTGCAGGATTATGCTTATCGTATCGACATCAGCTGGTGGATATTTCTTGTAGGTGGATTCGTGTCAATTGCCATTGCATTATTAACAATAAGCTTCCAGGCAATGAAAGCAGCGATAGCAAACCCGGTGAAGTCTTTGCGAACCGAGTGAGTAAAACTAAATCCCGATGCTTTCTTCGGGATGAAGAGTTTAAGAACGGAGTGAGGAACATCTGAACCCTGCCCGTCCGGTCAGGCGGGCATGATTAATCTGGTTTACAGATTACCATGATTCAGAGAAGTAATCATAAAAACCTGCTGACGGTAGGCAGGTCATTTATTCAAATAAATCATAGTTCAGACCATGATAAAAAATTATTTTAAAATAGCCCTTCGCAACCTGGCGAAATATAAATTCATCTCGTTCATCAATTTATTTGGGCTTACAATCGGCCTTACCTGTTGCCTGCTCATAACTACTTATATTCTTAATGAATTAAGTTATGACAGGTATAATAAGAATGCGGAAAATATATATCGCGTCACCCGCAGCTTTAATAACCAGGACGGGGTAGTTTCACTCAACTTAAGTACGGTATCTCCTCCGTTTGGATATTACTTCCCTGCGGATTTCCCGGAAATTAAAAAAATGACGCGGTTGTTAAACAGCGGGACAACACCTTTTAAGTATAAAGAGAAGCTTATAAGTGAGCCGAATGTATATTTTGCCGATGAAAACCTATTTAATGTTTTCACATTAGATGTCGTAAAAGGAAATCCAAAGACGGCTTTGCAAGAACCTTTTTCAGTAATGATGACCGAAGAAGTTGCTAAAAAATATTTTGGCAACGAAGACCCCATCAACAAAGTAATAAGAGCCAACAACCAGTTTGATGTAAAAGTATCGGGGATATACAAAGCTTTTCCTGCTAATTCGTTTATGCACCCCGGGATGCTGGTTTCGTTTAATACGCTAAAAGATTCCGTTGTATATGGCGAGAAAAACCTTCGTACAAACTGGGGTAATAATTCTTTCTTTACTTTTCTTGAGCTTCCTGATCATTATGATCCTAAAAAAATGATAGCAAGATTTCCTGCATTCCTTGATAAGCGTATGAGCGGAGAGTATGGTGGAAAACAAGCGTCAAAATTTACATCTCTCGGGTTGCAAAAGCTTACTGATATTCATCTTTATTCGCATACAGATTATGAAGCCGAGCCTAATGGAGATATGAACAGGGTGTATATTTTTTCCGCAATTGCTTTATTTATTTTACTGATCGCTTGTATTAATTACATGAATCTTTCCACTGCCCGTTCTGCGTTGCGGGCAAAAGAAATAGGAATAAGAAAAGTAATAGGCGCCCGTAAAAAGGAATTGATATTTCAATTCCTGAGTGAGTCGGTATTAATAACATGGGCCGCTATTTTAATTGCATTTATTTGTTTGTATTTGACTTTACCTTGGCTCAATAATATTTCCGGGCAGGAACTATCACTTAATATTTTAATGAAATGGCAGGTATTGTTACCGGTGTTTTTAGCGCCTTTTGCAGTGGGTATTTTATCAGGAATATACCCGGCTTTATTTATGTCATCTTTTCAACCCGTGCAAACTTTAAAGGGGTTATTTAAAGTTGGGGGAAGCAGTATTTCTTTTAGAAAAGTTTTAGTAGTTGCCCAGTTTGCAATCTCTATTGTTTTAATTATTACAACCATCATTGTGTTTCAGCAATTGCGGTACATGCAGGAAACATCTTTAGGGTATGATAAGGAACACCTCATCACGCTGCCCTATAATAATTCCATCAACCCGCAGTATGAGACTTTCAGAAATGAGTTAATGCGAAACGCAGGCGTTACCGATGTGGCACGCTCCTCGCGTATTCCTACAGGAAGATTATTAGATGCCAACGGTGCTTCTACTATGGCCGGCGATTCGTTACGCCCCGTAACTGCTGATATAAAATACCTGGCTGCCGATTATGATTTTATACCTACCTACGGAGTGCATATTGTTGCCGGAAGAAATTTTTCACGGGCTTACAGTATGGACACCACGAATTTTATTTTAAACGAAGCATCTGTAAAGGCGGTAGGCTGGAAGTCACCACAGGATGCAATTGGCAAAGATTTTAAATATGGTGATACAAAAGGCCATGTGATCGGTGTTATTGGCGATTTTCACTTTGAATCTTTGCGTCAGAAAATTGTTCCCATCATATTAGAGAATGCTCCTGTCACGTCTTCAGATTCCCGGTTTAACAGTCTTTCTATAAAAGTTGCCGGTAATAATATTCCCGGCGCACTGGCGGCAGTAGAAAAAATATGGAAGAAATATCTCCCTGAAATTCCTTATGAATATACTTTTCTTGACGATCGGTTTACCCAGCTATACCAGGCTGAACAGAGGCAAGGCACCATATTTACTGTTTTTGCATGCATAGCAATTTTCATTGCTTGCCTTGGGTTATTTGGTTTATCTGCTTTCGCCATTACACAAAGAGTAAAAGAAATAGGAGTAAGAAAAGTGTTGGGCGCAAACGTTAGCAGCATCGTAACCTTATTATCAAAAGATTTCTTAAAGCTTGTGTTGGTCGCCGCAATAATTGCATTTCCTGTTGCGTGGTACGCGATGACGCATTGGTTGCAGGATTTTGCATACCGTATTAATATACACTGGTGGGTGTTTGTGTTAGCGGCAATTCTTGCATTGATCGTCGCCTTAGTTACTGTAAGCTTCCAGGCAATAAAAGCAGCGGTAGCTAACCCTGTCAAGAGTTTGAGAACGGAGTGAGGAACATCTGAACTGTGATTAATCTGATGTACAGATTGCCATGATTCAGAGAAATAATCATAAAAACCTGCCTGACGGTAGGCAGGTTATTTAATCACAGAAATAAAAGTTCAGACAATGATAAAAAATTATTTCAAAATAGCGTGGCGAAATCTTCGTAAAAACAAAATCTATTCTATTATTAATGTCCTTGGCCTTGCCACGGGTATGGCGGTAGCCATGCTCATTTCTTTATGGATTTGGGATGAAGTTACTTACGATAAGTATCATGCCAATCATAACCAGCTTGCACAGGTAATGACCACTTTTATTGGGAATGATGATAAAATGGAAACCGGCCAGGCTGTATGTATGCCCATCGGCAACGAACTGCGCAGCAAGTATGGAAGCGATTTTAAAAACGTGAGCATGGCATCATGGAATTTTGACCATGTGCTGGCTGTTGGCGAAAAGAAAATTACCGGCAAAGGCATGTGGGTTGAAGCAAATTTTCCTTCAATGTTTTCATTGAAAATAATAAAGGGAAACATAAATGCATTGAATGATCCTTCAACAATTTTGTTATGCGCTTCGATGGCAAAAACCTTGTTTGGAAGTACAGACGTCATAAATAAAATAGTGAAGCTTGACAATAAAGATGTTTATAAGGTAGCCGGTGTTTTTGAGGAACTTCCGCATAACACCACTTTATACGATACCAAATTATTATTGCCCTGGAAAAAATATATCACTACCGAAGAATGGCTCAAGAATGCTGCCACGCAATGGAACAACCATTCCTGGCAGGCCTATGTGCAGGTTGCTGATAATATAAATATGACGGCAGAAACAAAGAAAATAAAAGATATTGTAATGAGCCATAAGGTGGCTGCAACGGATGGTAAAGAACAGGCGGTGATATTTCCTATGAATAAATGGCGCCTGTACAGTGATTTTAAAAATGGTAAAGCAGCGGGGGGCCGCATACAATTTATCTGGCTGTTTTCAATAATCGGCGTATTTGTATTGATGCTTGCCTGCATCAACTTTATGAATCTTTCGACAGCACGAAGCGAGAAGCGTGCAAAAGAAGTAGGCATTCGCAAAACAGTTGGTTCTGTTCGCAGCCAATTGATCGGGCAGTTTTTAAGTGAATCTGTTTTAGTAGCATTGGTGTCTTTTATATTTTCTGTGCTATTGGTAATTGTATTAATGCCGCTGTTTAATAAGCTTGCGGATAAACACATGGAATTGCCCTGGAGCAGCCCTGTATTCTGGCTGACGGCCTTAGCCTTTACATTTATTACAGGATTAGTTGCCGGCAGTTACCCCGCGTTCTATCTTTCCAAATTTGATCCTATAACAGTATTAAAAGGAACATTTCGTGCGGGCAGGTTTGCCTCTTTACCACGCAAAATTCTGGTAGTTGTTCAATTTACTTTTTCTATTGCTTTAATCATTGGTACCATCATTGTTTTTAAACAAATTCAGTTTGCAAAAAACAGGCCTGTAAATTATAGAAGTGAAGGGCTGATAACTATAAATCTTTCAACCCCCGATCTCTACGGGCACTTTGATGCATTGAGAAATGACCTTATCGCAACGGGTGCCGTAGATAATATGGCAACGTCTTCAAGCCCTACAACCGGTGTATGGTCAAACCAGATTGGTTTTAAATGGCAGGGAATGGATCCCAACTCTTTACCACTATTTGGAACAATAGCAGTATCGCAGAATTTTGGTAAAACTATTGGCTGGAAAATTAAAGAGGGACGGGATTTTTCGAAAGAGTTTGCAACAGACAGTTTGGGAATAATATTAAATGAATCGGGTGTAAAACAGGTAGGAATGAAACAGGATATCGTTGGGCAAACGATACAATTTAACGATAAAAATTATACAGTGATTGGTGTAATAAATGATATGATAATGGAGTCGCCCTACAAGCCCGTGGAACCAACTATTTTCTTATATGACCCCAACTGGGTAGGTGTGATAACAGTGGCAATAAAGCAAGGCATACCTGTAAAGAACGCATTGGCTAAAATAGAATCGGTTTTTAAAAAATATGATCCGGGTGCGCCGTTCAGCTTCACTTTTAACGATGAAGACTACGCGAAGAAATTTGCTGATGAACAACGGGTAGGCAAACTGGCAACCTTCTTTACGATCCTTGCTATTTTTATTTCCTGTCTCGGATTATTTGGACTTGCATCATTTGTTGCCGAGCAACGTAAAAAAGAAATTGGGGTACGCAAAGTGCTTGGTGCATCAGTATATAATCTATGGCAAATGTTATCAAGAGAATTTGCATTGCTTGTAATTATTTCCTGCTTTATCGCTATTCCGTTAGCATGGTACTATTTACATCAATGGCTGAAACAGTATGAATACAAAACAGAAATATCACTCTGGATTTTTATTTTTTCAGGATTAGGCGCATTGATATTAACATTGCTCACAGTGAGTTTCCAGGCAATAAAAGCAGC
>JBBSBD010000310.1:0-6762 GCA_038251675.1 Chitinophagales bacterium
AGGCGACTATGTTTTGATTGAAGCTAAAATGGATTTGATCGTTGGGATGACTGCCTGCTCTGCGGAAATGTCAAACAATTATTCTTTCAAACCTATCGGTTATGAAATTGAACATTAATTTTTTTAATGAATAATTAATTTACAAGATCGGGCATCTATTTATAATAAGGCATGTGGGCATCTGTAAAAGATTTTTCCGCCTCGTTCCAGTTATTTAAAACTTCATCTCTTCCTGTATTTAGATTTTTATTTATTTCATTAAAGGTATTTGTAGCATTGTTGATTTCTTTTACGCCATCATTAAATGCATCCACATCTTTTTTTGTTCGGTCGCTTTGAGACTTTGCATCAAATGCCTTTTTTATTTTTTCAAAATTTTCTTTCTTTAAAAAATAATCCATTTGTTTAGGCAAATCAACCTCAGCCGTTTTTTTATAAAACCCAAGCGCTCTTTTACAGGTGTTTGCCAGGGACTGATCTCCTTCAAAACTTTTTAAAGTATCCAGTGATGTCATGCCTTCAGTCACGTAACGAATAAGAGAATTGCGGCCTTGCTCAGCTTCTGTGATCTTGCCTGCATTCATCGCTTTTACAATTTCGCCATCCTGCCACGAGCACTTAAAGAAAACGAGGTACACATCATTCCTATACCGGGTAAGCTTACCTGCTACACCAAGTTTATCGCCCAATTCATTTTTTTCTTCAACAACATTTACATTATATTTTTCTGCAAAAGCTTTGCTGGCAACAGACATTTTCTCATTAGCTTCATTTATTTTTTCATCTGTTTTTTCCTGCAGTAAAAGATAGGCCTGCATCTCATCAAAAGATTGCTCGGCAATATCTTCCAGGTTTATGATTTTTGCATAATCATCATTAAAAACATTGTAGCATAATTTCATATAATCAATGCTGCTCTGGCGAAGGGAATTATCGCCTTTATAAATAGGAATATCAATTGTTTTAAAGCGGCTGTCCTCGATACTCTTCAATACCTGTTGCCTGAGCTTATCAATTTTTCTTGCTTTACGGCTGTGAGCGGCTGCGCTCATGTAAGCCATATATTTTTGGTTCATTTCGGTTTGTGCATTGCTGATGGCAGTCATATATGTCCCGGGATTGGACATATCCTGCGCAAAGCAATCACTGAAAATTGCCGAAGAGATAATCAACAGAGAAAATAGAATTTGTTTCATAAGCTTGTTGTAGAATGGTAAACGTTTATGGTTTTATATTTTATTTTATAAGAAGTAACATCATATCGTAGGCTATTTGCAGGTAAGGATCCCTGCTCAAAAATTTTGACCATTGTTCATTCATTTCTTCCAGGCCCTCGTTTACCTGCAGTTGTTTTTTTTCGAATGAGTTATTTTCTATTTTATAAGGCGCTTTCTCCATTTGCAGGGTATCGGCTCCAACATTTTTTTCTGCAGCATTTCTTTCCTTCTCCATTGCGATTGACAATTGCAGGCTCACATCCTTTTCGTTATCTGCTTTAGCTGTTTCGATATAATTTTTTAATCTTATGAAGTATGGAGAAGATTTCATCTTTTGCTGCGCCAATGCCTGTAAAGATTCAAGGTTACCGGCAGGGTAGGGTTTAAAATATTTGTTGCCTTCTACCGGCGAAGAAATAAGTACATGCGCATTATCTGACTCACGTTGCGGATGTGCTTCGAGTACATCTGGCAATAGTACATCAGGTTGCACGCCTTTCGCTTGTGCTGTAGTTCCGTTTACACGGTAAAGTTGCGACACGGTAACTTTAAAGTAACTCTCCGTTTTTATTTTGCTAATATCTTTTTCAACACTTATGGTGGTGTCCATCGGTAATACAACCTGCGCTGTAGCTTTGCCGTAAGTGGACGAGCCTGCTATCACAGCGCGGTGATAGTCCTGTAAAGTACCGGCAACCATTTCGGCAGCAGATGCGGTATAGCCGTTAACCATTATCATTAATGGGCCATCGTAGATAGTGCCGCGGTTAACATCTTTCATAGTATAGACTTTTGCGTCCCTGCTTTTATCCATTCCTACCGGGCCCGCGTCAATAAATATCCCCGATAATTCAATTGCCTCCTGCATGGAGCCGCCGCCGTTATACCTCAGGTCAATAATAAGCCCTTCAATATTTTCTTTTTTTAGTTTTAAAATTTCTTTCGCTACATCATTTGCACAACCATTTGCCCCGGTACTTTCATCTTCCCAATCCTGGTAAAATGCAGGTAAAGAAATAAAGCCGACTGTTTTTGTTCCCCTAAGTAAAAAACTTTTTACTTTATTCTCTTCATCGGAGGATTCCATTTGTTCTTTAAATAAAATTACCGAGCGCTCCGATCCATCCTGCTTTTTTAGCTTTAATGTTGCCTTGTCGTGATTACTCATACGCAGTACTTCGTAAACTTGTTTTAATCCACCGGCGCTCACATCTATAGGCATCTTGTTTTCCCATTGTATCGATTCTATTTTATCACCCTTATTTACCTGGCCGCTTTTGAATGCAGGGCTTCCGGGGCGAACACTTTCAATCTTTACTGAGCCATCGTCTTCTTCTTTACAAGTAAAGCCAAATACCATTTGTTGCTGCCCAAGCTGGCTTTCAAAATCTTCCTTCTCCGATAATGGTAAATATTCAGTGTGCGGATCGTAACAAACGGCAATAGCCTTGCAATATTCATCGCCCATAAATTGTTCTATGCCACCAGCGCCTTGCTGAATTATCTCAATAGAATGTTTAAGTATTTTCTTTGCTTTCGTTCTCGCTATTGGCTCCAGGCTGTCCACATATTTCTTTTGCCGGGAGGCATTCAGCGTAATTAAATCATCATCATCCAGGATAATATTGAGCGTTGAGAATTTTAGATCCTTATACAACTTCATCCGCATGGCTTTTTCATTTGCCGGCCAGGAGGTGTCTTCTTTAAACAAGATTTTTTCCGGCAAAGAAAAGTTGAAAGGGTTTTTGCAAATATTATCGATCATGGTATCCGCTTTGGAAATGCGATCGCCATACATTTTGGTAATTGCTGAGAGAAATATTGACTGCCAGTTTTTTATTTGATCGTCAATTTCAAATTTATATTTGGATAGATTGTTTATATCGTCTGTGGTAAAGAAGATTTTATCTTCATCCAGTTGTTTTAAAAGCTGGTCGAAAATGTTGGAAGAAAATTCATCGTTTAAGGCCCTCGGCTGTACATGGAATTTTTCCGCCATTCGCGTAACGATAAAGGCATTTTTTACCGCCACGTTAAATTGTTGTGCGGGTAAAAAAACAACAGGAAAAAAAATGAGGAAGAGCCCGGTTAAAAGCAGCTTCATAAAGTTAGTTTGTGCGGCATTGCGTTTGTAAAATAATTATTTTGTTTAGAATAACTGAAGTATTCGTTGGGTTTATTTTTAGGCTGAATTTTAGTTGGATTATCATAAGATTGTTTTTGTCAAGCTAAAACCTCACAAGATACAATTTGTCTTATAATTTATATTATGTTAAATAGATGCTTTCCACCCACCTTTGAGGAAAGAGAAAGAAAAAAGCCGGGTTTCGGTTTTTAAAGCCTTTACTTATAAGCACTATTTATTAGATTGTGTGACTTAAAAAAGATTGTTATGGATAATCCAGATATAACTCTTATTAATAAAGCATCAGCTACCATCAGAGGTTCGTTATTAGAAATGTTAGCAGGATTTGAGTCTCTAATAGATTTTTATATAACAATTCATTTTACTGGGCATGATGAGAATGATAAATTTGAAGAATTTTTAAGTTTGATAATTGCCCCTAATGTTACTTTCAGGAATAAAATTGAAATATTCAGAGCGTTAGTTGATAGATATCATCCAAAATTTAAATCAAATAACAAACAGTATTGGAAAGACTTTTTGGAAATTATAGAAATAAGAAATATAGTAGCACATTACCCAATAAATACAAGCCGGTCAGCTATTGATAAATTTAAAAAATAAAAGATAATTCAATATATAAGATTTAAACATTATACCGAAGATGAAACGAAAGAGAGAAAATTGGTATTGATGAAAGAGTTCACAGAAAAATATACGAATGGCAAAATTGATTTGATTTGTAAATACAAACTTAAATTAAGGGACTTACTCAAATAATAGTCATGGCTATTTACTATTCATTTGTACAAATGCATTTGATATAACTAAAATCATCTTAAAATAGCGCCCGAAGTTAGTATGAATTGAAAATGCCGATAGTCATTTCAAACAACAAAAAACCCGGATCATCTCCGGGCCTTTCTTCTCATGTGTTTATTAAAATTTTATTCCTTTACAAACTTATCGTCTGCGGCATCATATTTATCCTGGTAAGCCTTTACCTTATCATTTTGACTTGTGCTTTGATATATTTTCTGCATCAGGTCTGTTATAGATTTATATCTTGATTTATCTGCCTTGAGGTAACTGGCTTCTAAAGTGGCAAGCGCTTTTTCACCATAAGGAACTGCTTTATTAAAATTGGCCTTGGCTTCATCGTTAAGGTCGGCCTTTCTTTTTACATCCTCTGGTTTTGGGCCTTTTACTTTATTGGCAGAGTCTCTTATCTCAATCCCGAGGTTATAATAATACTGCGCATAAAGCCAGTTGTTATTTACATCGTTCGGATTAATCTTATAGGCTGCCTCCACCTGGTTACCAAGCGTTTTTATCAACCCTGGCTTATCGCTTATCACGGTACCTTCATCACTATTATATAAATAACCAAAAATATCATTGGCATAATTAAAATGATAGGTCAGGCTATCAGGATGCGCGGCGGTTAACTGATCGTACTTGGCGAAAAGGGCCGGATTGTCTTTTTTCTCCCTGTAATAATCCATTTCCACCAGGGTAAAATAATCTTCATCCGGGAAAAGTTTTGTTCCAAGATCGGAGTATTTCTTCATGTTTGCTTCATCCTTTGCATCCTTATAATGCAAGGTGAGCCACTGGTACGGAATTTGGAAACCTGCGGTGTTGCCTTCGCTGGTGCCCTTAATATTTGCATCGGCGAGCATTTTAAAATACTTCATTGCCTCATCATCTTTCTTTGCGTTGAGGGCTGCTTTCCCGATGTTTAAAACGAGCGTTGTATCAACTTCACCAAGTTTGGCAATATTCTTTTCAGAAATATATTTTCCCACATCGTTTGCTTTTATAAACTCATTCATTGCTTGTTCATAACCCGCTTTATTGCCCGAGCTTGCAGCTTCATTAAATGACTTAGCTCCTTCCCCATAAAAATCACTGTACAAATTAATCAACGCAGAATATTTATCCTGTGCCGCCATCAGAGTAAGTTTTACATTTGTAGTATCATCCAGCGCTTTTTTTACCGACGTGAAAGCTTCATCCAACATAGTGGGCGTTGCCAGGTTTTTAAATTGGTCTGAGGTTGCAATTTCTCCGTAGATTTTTGCTTTCATATAATTTGCTTCGCCACTGGCAGGGTCCTTAGCCACCATCCCATCAATTTCGGTTTTAGCCTTGTCCAGTTGTTTATCTGCAAGATATTTTTGTACTTTTTTCATATCCTGCCCAAACATCGCTGATACAAAAAATGTCATTAAGAGAGAAAAGATTATTTTTTTCATTTTTATTTGTTTATTGATTTTCAATATCATTAGGGGATTCGTCTAAATTTTCATTGTCATTAGAGGTAGCATCGTCCATTGGGGGTTGCTCTCCGGAAGGTTCCGCAATTTCATTCGTGATTTCCGCGGCGTCTGCTTCTTCTTCCTCAGGTTCAGATAATTTTGTGATTGCTGCTATTTCATCTCCGTCGTCAAGCCTTATCAGTTTAACCCCCTGGGTAGCCCTGCCCGCTTCACGTATGGTAGCAATGGAAGTACGAATTGTAACTCCGGATTTACACGTGATCATAAGATCTTCTTTTTCGGTAACACATAATATTCCAATAAGAGGGCCTGTTTTGTCCGTCACACTTATTGTTTTTACGCCCTTACCCCCCCTGTTTGTAATCCTGTATTCTTCAACCGCCGTCCTTTTACCAAATCCTTTTGCGCTCACTACAAGAACACTAATCTCCGGATTATCACTATTAACACAAATCATACCAACCACCTCATCATTCTCGTTATCAACAGAAATACCCGATACACCTATTGCTCCTCTTCCGGTAGGTCGTACTTTTGCTTCCGGAAAACGAATCGCCCTTCCTTCTTTTACCGCCATCATTATTTGCGTTTTGCCATCAGTAAGGCAAGCTTCCAGAAGTTGGTCTCCATCATTTATGGTAATTGCATTCACCCCGTTTTGCCGTGGCCTTGAAAAATCTGCTACGCGGGTCTTTTTAATAATGCCTTTTCTGGTACACAAAACTATGTAGTTGTTGTTGATGTACTCTTCATCCTGCAGGTCTTTAATATCAATGATAGCTCTTACTTTATCGTCCGGCGGAATTTGCATAAGATTCTGTAACGCCCTGCCTTTGCTTTGTTTATCGCCGTCGGTTATTTCATAAACTTTTAACCAAAAGCATTTCCCTTTTTCTGTAAAAAATAAAAGAGTATGATGTGTAGATGCTACAAAAAGATGCTCGATATAATCCTCCTGCCTTGTGCTGCTTCCTCTTGCTCCTCTTCCGCCACGGCGTTGCTGGCGGTATTCTGTTGCAGATGTTCTTTTAATATAGCCGAGGTTGGAAATAGTAACTACCACATCTTCTTCCTCAATAAGGTCCTGCATGCTTATTTCATCTGCCAGGTAGGTAATTTCTGTTTTACGGGCATCTCC
>JBBSBD010000311.1:0-6754 GCA_038251675.1 Chitinophagales bacterium
AACCCATTCATTATGATAAGCAATAACTTTTGATCCCCTGAAGGGAGCCATCACAGCCTGCCATTGCCGCATCTTTATATCTATATTATTAAAGAAGGCCTGGAGGTTACTTTCATAAATCGCCTTATTTGAAGGATCAACTCTTTCCAGTCCGTTGGCAATATTTCTTCCGATTACTTTTCCATTCAGTGGATCGAGCCAGTAATGTGGATTGCCATAGATGTGTATGTCTCCTTCACCCCTGTTTGCCGATGTCGGGACCTGTAACAGTCCTATGCTTTCTGAAGCATCTACATATCCTGCACCGCCTTTTTGAATTTTTGTATTCCTGGAACTTGTTAATAGCTGCGGCGACCAACCGGTTTCAAGATCAAGGCCCACCGTTACAAACATATCAGCATTGCTCAGGTTAATAATATAGCTTGGCTTGGGATCTACAAAGTGCGGATTCTGGTATCCCGTTGCGATTGAAGAAACAGACACTTTACTTCCGCCGATTAGCTCAGTAATGCTTTTCAGGTCTGTTGTAGTAGTTACTACTTTAATCGTGCCTGCGGTAGCCAATACAAAACTCCCGGCTAAAAGGAAAATAATTATCACTGATCTCTTTTTCATCTGGTTAATTTTATCGTTACAATAATTTTATTTTTCAATATTGATGAGCGCCATGTGCACCTATTACAAATATCCAGCGTAACCACGCCTGGTAATATCTTGACTGGATATTATCATCAGTCGTTTTTGCTTCAAACTCCATTTTAGAGAACTCAGTGGCATACCAACCGGCCGTCAATGAATATGCCTGTTCCCTGATGAACTTATCATAAGGCTTTTGTGCGTAATCATACCTTCCTGTGAGAAACCATGTTTTTGCCAATTGGTATTGAAGGAACGAATATAACCCAAATGAATTAATGGTATTGCCAGGTGCATTGTGATTATTGCTGTAATACAATTCGGTTTGCCACGTAATGGAATGGTAAGTATTCATTTGAACGGGTTTCCATTTGTACGTTAAATCACCGGCAGCAATATTCGTAGTTCTCGAAGAATCATTCGGTCCTGAAATTCCTGTCAGGCCTAATTCGAAGGTGGCATTATCGCTCAGGGTAAAAAAGTTTTTAAGATGCGCAAGGTATACCAAATGATTTCCTCCGCTGCGGGTAAAGGCTGGCGATTCCGAAAAGCCTGCTGTGGTTTGGAATATAAGTTCCTGGTAAAATGCCTTATTCGGTAGCAACCAGCTAAGCGATGCGCCTTCATCATTTAATCCTTCTTCACCAAATAAATTCACATAGGCATTTGGCAGATCAATAAAGGGAAGTGCGTGAGGATGCGTTGGATTTATTCTGCCAACTGCTTCCCGGAATTTTCCCACCTTTAGTTGCAGCTTTGCCGGTAGCGTTAGTGTAGTAAGGTAACCTTCTTCCACCGCTGCACCATATTTACCTGTTACCGGATCCCTTCCAAACGTAAGGAAAAAATCTGCCCGGATATAAGGATCTACAACAGCCTGCAACGAAACTTCTGTTTCATTTAAATACATATCAAAATTCTTCTTACCAAGGCTATTGAATGATGACTGGAAATCACCGATGACGCCTATATCAGGGTTGAAAGTAAGACTGGAGCGGGTTTGCGCAGCCACTGGCTGTGTGGTAGCACCTGCCTGCATTTCTGCTTCCACTTGTTTCAGTAACGCAGAATCTATTGCAGAACTATCGGCGGGAACCTGGGCTAAAGAAGTAATGCTGGTAAAAAACGCCGACAGAAAAAAAAAGATAATTACAATTAATTTCATGTTTACTCCTGAAGTTTCTATTTTCTGCACCGGGATGATCAGGCCTCTACCCGGGTTAAAGCAGCACAGCGCTTTCTCAAAGGTATTGAATAGTGTGATTGAAAAACCAGTTTATACGTTAGTTCTATTTTTTTACAAAACCGTGTCTTTGCAATGCAGTGCGACGGAAATTAATAATAATGTAATTATGAACTAACACAATCATCGCTGAATCGCCACATCAGTATAACAGAATGGGGTATATGATTAAAAAGATTCTGTTGTCAATACTGTTTCATCCCGAAGGTAAAGAATATCTTTTTTATTTAACGGAGACAACACCTGCGCCGGCCATAAAGCCAGGCTTAAAGTTACGCGTTATTGGCACCATTAATAAGTGGGGCTGCATTTAGATCCGGGCATCAGCGAGACGCTCGCCTCCAAAAGAGGAGAACGGTTTTAAAAATCTGCAAGCGGATAAACGTGTAGTATAAACGAAAAGTATCTTTCCTGGTCAACTCAATGGCTTTTATACATTGCATTCTTTGGGCAACACTTGGAATTAGTGTAGAAGCACTCTTTAAAAATAATATTCAAATTCTCCTTTTAGATGTTGAACTATCTTCTGTTCTTCACTGGCACGTAATTCAACACGCCTTATTTTTCCACTGATAGTTTTGGGAAGTTCTGTTACAAATTCAATAATGCGGGGAGTCTTATAAACTGCCAGGTTCTTTTTGGCGAATGCAAAAATTTCTTTGGCATTTTGTTCATCCGGCGCATACCCTGCATTCAAAACAATAAATGCTTTTACCACAAATCCTCTTACGGTATGCCGGCTCCCGACAACCGCAGATTCCACTACACATTCATGTTCAAGCAAAACACTTTCTACTTCAAAAGGACCCACCCGGTAATCAGAAGATTTTATAACATCATCGTCCCTGCCAACAAACCAGATATACCCATCCTCATCTTTATATGCTTTATCACCCGTGTAATACAAATTATGCTTGAACACTTCTTTCTTTTTACCCGGTTCGGCAAAGTATTCCGTAAATAATCCATTGGGGTTGCCGGTATTGGTTTTTACTGTAATGTCACCTTCCTGCAACGAGGGTAATTCATTTCCATCTTCATCAGCGATAACGATATCATACAAGAAAGTTGGCTTGCCCATGGAGCCATATTTTAGTTGCTCGCCCGGCAAATTTGCAACGAGCAGCGTGCTTTCCGTTTGTCCGTAGCCATCACGTATCGTGATGCCAGTGCCTTTCTTCCACACTTCTATGATCTCCGGATTTAATGGTTCACCGGCGGCCACACATTCCCTCAGGTTGAATGAATACGATTTCAGATCTTCAAGTATCAGCATACGTAATGCAGTAGGGGGCGCACAAAATGTGGTGATTTTATGCTTTTCAATCATGGACAGTTGTTCACCGGCATTGAAACGTCCTTTTGGATTAAAAGCGAAAATAGTTGCACCAACATTCCACGGCGCAAAAAAACTACTCCACGCAAATTTTGCCCAACCCGGCTGGGAAATATTGTAATGCACATCACCCTGCTTTACACCAATCCATGAAGCCGTGGTCAAATGTCCCATCGGATAACTAACATGCGTATGCGTAACCACCTTTGGCATACCAGTAGTGCCGGATGTAAAGAATAAAAACAATGGATCATCGGCATTTGTATCCGCAGCATCCGCAATTCTACGTTCATCGTAAATTTTCTCAAATGGAATCCATCCCTGTCTTGTCCCGTTCACACTGATCTTTAAGGATATAAATTTGCCGGATAATACTTCAGCTTCATCAATCTTTGCAGCATTCTCCAAATCTGCAATTACTACTTCGGGTTTCAATTTTCCAAAACGGTAGACAATATCATTCACACTTAAAATTGTTGCAGCAGGAACTAAACGAAACCCACCTTTTATGGCAACCAGCATCGTGATCCAGTTTTCAGGGAGCAATGGTATTTGAGAAAAGATTACAGCATTAGAATGTATACCATGTCGCCGGAGAAAATTCAAAAAATGATTACACAGAATACTCAAATCTTCGAAAGAAAATGTTTTTGTTTGCTCACCATCCGTCCATATAAGAGCCCGTTCATTAGGATGATCCTGCACATTGATCTTTTCGAACACTTCGGCAACCCAGTTAAATTTTTTTGGCTTTACTATAGTTAAATCTCTCAATGCTACAAACTGTCTATCGGCAATCATTTTCCTAATTAAACGGAAGGTATTTTCTGTATGCATACAGCAATCGTTTTACCGCAGCAAAGTTACAAAAGAACAGGCGCTATGGGCGAAAACAAAAACATAACAATAGTTGGTCGGAGGCTTGCCTGCCGGACAGCGGGTCAGGCGGCGGCTCTCACGAGTGGATGAGGTAGATTTGCCAAAGCGATGGAACTCTCACAAAGGCAGAAACTTCTCATGGCACTTCTATCGGTACCGTCCACCGGAAGGACCCCCATTCCATCACAAGCGTTCCGTGCTGTATGTCGCTTGAGACGATGGAAATGGTGAACTTTTCCACCGGTGTAGTTAGCGCGCCGGTGCTCATCTTTGCTATGCCCAGGTTGCGGGCGCCGCTGTATTCCGTGCCCCACTGCCCGGTCTGCCTGTTTACAATCAGGTCAACTCCGCCAGTATGTGGCACGGTCCACAAGGTGTACGTTCCGGCAGGTACCTGCATGCCGGCGAGCTTTATCGGTGCCGACGTCGTAAACTGCGTCGCCGCATTTGCGCCTGTTCGCCATACACGGTCGTAGGGAAGCACATCACCGAGCAGCTTGCGTCCACGCATGAGTGGCCGGCTATAGTCTATGGCGAAGGTTGCACTGCCAATTTTTGCCTGCACAGAATCCCGCACACTTAACTCCTTCACGGTGCCTGCTTTCGTCTCGAGTGCCTCAAACCGTTCAGCAATGCTTTTTACGCCAGGTGGTGTGGCGACGCGGTTTACCATCACATCGTAAGTAGTACGGGCACCTGAATAGCTGAGCATGTGTCTGCCGGAGTCCATCGTTGCCTCCCCTGTACCGGATAACCAGTCATGCGTAATCTCCATCTTGTCATCCTCAAGCGGTCGTACCCGGGCTCTGCCCAGCGGAAATTTGTCGAACTCCCGGTCAATATAAAACTGCCGCATCTGCACATCGCTGCCCGGCGCAAGCTTTGATGACGCTTCGTGCTTCAGTGCCGCGGCGAAGTACAGCTCATAGAGACTATACATTTGCGGTACGTGTGCCACTACAATTCCCCTGCCGGTTGCAAACGTACGATGCAGCGTGCCGGTACCATCCGTTTTGGAGATGCGCACTGAATCAGTGGTAACATCGGCAATCACTTTGCGTTCGCGCTCATTCGCCGGCTCACTGGGAGTATGAATGTCCATTACAAGGTGCCGGATACTGCCGTCCTCGTTAAGGTCAATCACGGTATGCCTTACCCGCACACGCGGAAACTGGTCAATTTCATCACTCGTTATAGTATTGCCCTGCCGGGTCACACTCTCAACAGAAATGGTATCCTGGCCGAGTTGTGTAATGAAACCGTAGTGTTCGGCTGGCGGCACATGGCCGCAGGAAACCAGCAACAGAAACGCACAGAGAAAGAAGTACATCACAGGCGATTTAACGGGACAGAAATCGCATGATTGAATAGCTTGAGTATACATGGAATGGATATAAATAGTTTAAAAGAGAAAAGCATAACGTACCAGGTAAATCTATAAAATTAACCGGGAGATTTTTTGCCGTTTATAAAAAAAATACTTATGTATTCGCGTTGGTTTAAGACATGCATGCCGGGCAGACAGGCGAGATGACGGCTCTTGCGAGTGGTTGATGTGTGGTTGCAAACATCAGGACAGCAGCTCTTTTATTATGTAAGGTTTTTATGAATAGTAAAATGTGGGTTCCTGTATTTTGAATTTGCTCAGGATAGCCGGGACAGCCCGTGGAACAATTCTTTATAAAGCAGCTCTCGAAAAATAGAGATAGTTTTATCGCATATTTAAAGTCATTAACTTCTTAATTCAAAAATGATAAAATTACTCGCCTCCAGGCCTTTGCTCATCATCAGTATTTGTTTGTTGCAGGCTTGTGCAATAAGTAAAGCCCCTGTTGCAGATTCAACGACCTTTATTAATGGGGACGCTTTACCAGACGCCCCGGAACTTGCATTAAGGGGAGAATATAACGTAGGCGTGAGAACGCTAACGTTGGTGCATAAAGGACAGATTGATATCCTCAATTCAAAAAACGGGGTGGATCCTTTGTACGATCGCCCGCTCACCGTGGAAGTATGGTATCCGGCAGTAGCCCCGGGCGACAAAACTATACTGGCAACCTACGATGATACCTATGGTAGCTCAACTGATTCCACAAGGCCGCTTACTCATTTCACTTTTAAAGGCAGGGCATTGCGTAATGCTGTGCCTGAGAAAAATGCCAACCCATATCCATTAGTGATTGTATCACATGGTTACCCCGGCTCTAGGGTGTTGCTAAGTTATCTTACTGAAAACCTGGCTTCAAAAGGATACGTGGTAGTTGCCATTGATCATACCGAATCTACACATAGTGATACCAAAGGTTTTCAAAGTACTTTACTTAACCGGGCGAAAGATATTTTATTTGTGCTTAATCAAATGGGCATATCCGGCAAAAGCAACAGTGGAAATTTCTTAGCCGGATTAGTGGATGCGGATAATACGACACTTATAGGTTATTCCATGGGCGGTTACGGTGTGTTGAATGCCGCAGGCGCAGGTTATAGCGAAAAACTGGAAACTTTCTTCACCACAATGACGGGCGGAAGCAAAGCCATTGACGTACGTGTTGCCGGTAATCCTGATTTTATATCATCCATAGATAAGCGGATAAAGGCAGTTGTGGCTTTTGCACCATGGGGCATGCAACGCGGCGTGTGGGATGCAGAAGGCCTGAAGG
>JBBSBD010000312.1:0-6744 GCA_038251675.1 Chitinophagales bacterium
AATTTTGTTGCTCACCCGGCACGGCTCTATCGACCACTATTATTTTTGGTTGCTTTGTCCTTACTTCTTTTACCAGGCGAGGCATATCAATATCCTGGCTTTGCGGATTACGGGCCCAGCGGCTGCCGTCATATTTCTCCAACAATTCGGCCTTTACTTCTTCATCCGTTTTCTTGCGCACCCAGCCACCATCAAGCCAAAGAATATCAACCTTTCCATAGTCACTCACTAATTCATTTAGCTGGTTGTGGGTATAGTCAGTAAATTTTTTCCATTGCTCCGGATATTTTTCTATAGCATAATTGGCATTGCGATCACTGGCCGGAAATTTTTTCCACCAATAATAATCGCTGTGCCAATCCGGCTTCGAGAAATAGGCACCTATCCAAAAATTATCTTTACGGAAAGCATTGAATATTTCTTTAGTCACGTTAGCACGTGGGTTTGTTGAAAAAGGACAATTCTTATCTGTGATTTTGTAATCCGTGTATTTGCTATCGAACATACAAAAGCCATCGTGGTGTTTTGTGGTGAACACCATATATTTCATCCCGGCATCTTTTGCTGCCGCAGCCCATTTCTCCGGGTTAAATTTTACAGGATTGAAAGTTGTTTTAAGGTTCGTATATTTTTTTACGTACTCATTATAATTATCATCCGACTCTCCTTTTTTTCTTGCACTAGTAGCCCAACCTAAGTCTTCCGGGCAGATGCTCCAACTCTCCACAACGCCCCATTGGCTGTAAGCGCCCCAGTGCATGAGTAAGCCAAACTTCAGGTCCTGCCATTCTTCCAGCCTGTGCTGAATAGCCGTATCAGGATCCGGATAATATTCCTGGTGCTGCTCCTGCGCTGAAAGATTTGCAGCAGAGAAAAAAATAAAAGTAACTGTAATGGCAATCGTACAAAGAAAAGATTGTGGCTTTAAATATTTTTTCATTGAAAAGTTTTTGGAATTATTTTTTTGATGATTAACGAGTTTGTATTTCATTTTTCGTTGGAAAAAATTAGTAATGTTATGATATTGCAAGTAAACTTTAATGAAAATGAAGCAACACTTACAGGACATAATATATAGTTAACACTTCCCTTAACTTTTTTTATCTTTTATCTTTTTGAGCTGTTCAACATCAACCCGGTCTTTTGGCCTGTCACTCACTTGTTTATTTTTTATTAGATCTTCATAACTCAAAAACGAAATTTCATTATCATGCAGGTTTACTATCTCTCTTTCCTTATATGATAAATTAAATTTTGAAAGGCCCTTTAATTCCGGCAGGAAATCAAGAGTAAATTTTTCGAATTCAAGTCTAAAAAATGATTTCTTTGGATTTGGTGCAATTTCATTTTTGAATTCAGATACTTCCTGTCCCAGTTCTTCCAAAGCATTGAGAAGTCTGAAATAATTATCATAGCCTGGATTATACCAAAAATCAAGATCAAGCTTATCAACAAATGATCCGGAAGAATTAAATGATTTTCTAAAATATCCATGTAAGGCTACAGCGGCACCTCCTACAATTATGTATTGAACGGAATGTTTATTAAGAACTTTGCATACAGCAAAAATGTTATTGGAAAGATTATCGTCCATCGCGGGCTTTACTTTTTTTAGATTTCTCCTTCGCCGATGCGGATGATTTTCTCAATAACTTAATAAATTTTTCAAATTCTTTCATTTCTTTCGAGGAATCTACTCCTCTTCGCACAATCAGGTTTCCACTCGATTTTAAATCTTGGAAGCTTTTATATCGTGTCAAATTTGTCATTGTGTCGTGGTCATTTACTATTACTGATCACAAGATCATTATTTCAATTTAAAAAAAATAATCCAAATATTATTCACCAGTCTTCTAATAAGTAAGCCTTCCCTGGGATAAGAATTTTTTAATGGTTTAATTTTGAATTAATTCTCATTTGGAATTTCATATAATTTTAGCGGAGCATTATTGGCACCTACTAATAAAAGATTTTTTTTACCGGCACTTTTCAATATCCTTACATTTCTCACATCGCCAGATAAATACAAACCGCTTTGATAGGGCTCTTCCGCGATAATTTCTTTTGCCTTAATTTTTAATACCAATCCCATTGATGCATCGGAATGGCCCAATTGCACACGATAAGGATAAAAATTTCCAGCGAGTAAAAGCTTATAATCGGCAATGCGTTCAATACTGCTTACTCTTGAAAATTGCGCTTCTCCGGGTAAATCTTTTTTTGCAAAATGATTATTGCCATCATTGAAGAAAATCGCAGACTGCTGTGTGTTGCAAAATAATTTTTTGGAGGACTTCAACTGTCCTTCATTAAGTATATCTTTTATGGTTGCATTTCCATAATCCTTGTAACGGACAAATTTCTTTTTCAATGGCTGTATGGCATCCAGCAGCTCATCCCTTGAGGCCATTGGATAAGATGTATCGCCAATGTAATAACACATTAGCGGATCAATAATTCCATTACCATTATAGTCATTGTAATAAAGTGTTACCGGCTTATCGTGAGAAGATTTGTATTGTGTGTTTGTGCCGCAATTGCCGGCTACGATATCCGCATTGCCATCATGATCTATGTCTTCTATGTGTAATGCTGCCCACATACCATTCGTGTTTTCAAGCCCCGCGTCTTTAGATACATCTATGAACTTTCCGGAAGAATATTTGAATATTTCCACCGGCATAAAATCGCCGGCAATCACCAATTGTAATTCTTTTGAATTTTTTACAGGCATCCATGCCGCTGCGCTTATCATTCCTGGGTTCATTAAATCCGGTGCTATTTCCTGCGTTACATCTGTGAATTTTGCAACGCCATTTTTAGAATCATTTCTTAGAATATAACTTCTTGAAGGCAACGGAAAAGAGCCGGGTACAGTCTTTCCACCAACGAAAATATCTATGTCACCATCGCCGTCATAATCGCCCACAGCAATAGCGAGTTTGCTTGAAAGCATTGGAGGTAAAGCATTCGCAGCTTTGGAAAAATTTCCTTTTCCATCATTGATGTACAGCCTGTCCTGGTATTCAGGCGAACCATCCGTGTATTCATTACCGCCACTTACAACATACAGATCAACATGTCCGTCGCCGTTAGCATCAAAGAAAACGGCATTTACATCTTCACTTTCTTTATCTTTTTCAATAGCAGGTTGGGAAATTTGCCTAAATGTTCCGTCATTATTTTGTATATAAATAATCGAAGCCTGGCTTATGGCGCCTCCGGCAAAAAAATCATCAAGGCCATCTTTATTTATATCTGCCACAGCCAGGGCCGGACCGTATTTTGATAATTGCCAGGGCAATAAAGTTTCGTCTTTGAAATCAATAAAGTCATTTTCTTTATGAACAAAGTTTATTCCGGATTGAGCCGTGATATCTTTATAATAAGTTGTATTCTTTTTCTGTGGGTCGTTTGCCTTTACTATATTTTGTTCTGTGTTTTCATCAATCTTTAAAATTTTATTGGCGGCAACATTTGTATGCACAGATTCATTTCCATCCGGCCATATTATTTTTAATGAATCTATTTTTTGTATGTTTCCCAGGCCAAAATGCAACATAGAAGTGACCGTGCTTTGAAAACCACGCACCCGACTTTTCTCAAGAAACTGGACATTGCCTTGTGTGTAAGCAAACACCTTTGCACCTAACGCTTCTGTATTTTTCGATGAGCCTTTTAAGTATAGATTGATGTAATTATTTTTTGCTTCGCCTGCATTATTTCGATACAAATTGACAGGATCATTGTTGTTACAAACAATTAGATCGAGGTTGCCATCATTATCAAAATCTGCATAGGCCGCACCGTTTGAAACAACCGGTACATCCAGTCCCCAGTTTTTTGTTACATTTTTGAACGAAAGATCGCGGTTGTTTTGAAATGCATAATTGCTCAATTTGTTGGAAGGCATTTTTTTAACCAGCTCAAAAGTTTTATAATTAAAATTTTTCTTTTGCGCTTCTGTAAGCATGGCATCGGCAGCCGTGTATTTTAAAAAATCCATATTAGTAAAATCCCGCAAATACCCGTTGGTTATAAAAAGATCTTTCCAACCATCGTTATCCATGTCGGCAAACAAAGCGCTCCAGCTCCAGTCAGTGTTTGATATTCCTGATAGCTGGGCAATTTCACTAAAGCGTTCATTCCCTTTTTCATCTGCACCTTCATTGAGGTGAAGCATGTTGCGCATTTGCTGATAATAAAACCCACTGTCAACGATCCGATGATATTTATCATATTCGTCGGGGCCTTTTAGTAATTTCTGGCGGTAATTATCTTCCGGCAACATATCAAGTGTGAACACATCGGGCATCGCATCATTGTTTATATCAGCCACATCGGAGCCCATCGAGTATTTTGAAATTTCAGTGAAGCTGTTTTGAAGACTTTCAGTAAATGTGCCGTTCTTATTATTAATATAATAGCAATCTTTCTCCGTATAATCGCTGGTTGTATAAATGTCAAGCCAGCCGTCCATGTTTATATCGCTGATGTTTACACTGAGGCCATAATTATAAACGTGGCTTTGTATTCCGGCTTGCTGTGTCACATCTGTAAATTTGTTTTCACCGGTTTCAGTAAGCATATTTTTAAACAACCGATTGCCATATTGCTTACTCACTTTTCCACGAATGGCGCTCGAGTTTTCAAACGGGTCATAACTGTTTATTGAATGATTGAGCAGAAACATATCGAGGTCACCATCTTTATCATAATCAAAAAATACAGCCATGGTAGATTGTGTGCCAGGTGCATCAAGTCCATATTCTTTAGCCATGTCTTTAAAAACAGGTACACTATCTTTATTTAATCCCTGGTTTATAAATAATTCATTTGACAATTTAGAAGAGTCACTAAACTTACCGCTATGGCATACATACACATCCATTAAGCCATCTCCATTTACATCGGCAACACATACACCAGTGCTCCATGTGCCATTGCCTGCAACACCGGCTATTGAAGTGATATCTTCAAAATGAAAATCCTTTTTATTGAGGTATAATTTATTAGGTACTGCATTGCCCGAAATAAAAATATCATCCCATCCATCATTATTAAAATCGCCTACACCTACGCCATGACCGTTATATAGGTATTCATAATTCATTATATGCAGTGAATCATTTTCAGGGATGGTGTTGGTAAAATTTACACCTGTTTTATCGGCAGGCATCAGGGTAAATAATGTTGTAGGTTGCTTGTTGTTATTGCAACTGAAGAGGAGGATAATTAGGAGCCTCACCCCCAACCCTCCCGAAAAATCGGGACAGGCTCTCTCCTGCAGAGAGGGGACAAGACTTGGGAATGAAAGACTTTTTAAAAATTTAAAAAATTTAATCATTTTTATAATTTATCCAACTCAATATTTTCATCACCATCTTCATAAGGAACATACAACATTAGTAATGTCATCATTTCCTGGTCGCTTCGCATGTCGCCTTCTGATGTAACGATCTTTGGTGGGTTGTTTGGATTAAATGGGTTATCGGCTGTATTATCATAAGATGCTTCTATTATTAATTTCGATCCGATTGGGATAAGCACCGGCTTTTTAAATCTATAAATTTCCTGCCACCGGAAATCCCACTCAGGAATATTAACCAAACGAATGGTATCATTATTTCTTCCAAACACGGCGTAGGCTTTAAATGTCTTGCCAAGCAGGTGCATGTGAGGCCACACATAAAACACCGATTCATTTTCCTTTGGATTTACAATTTCCAGTTTGTATGTAGAAATTTTATTTGCAGGAATGTAGTGAAATTCCGGTTCAATATCCTTTGCGCCTATGCCACCGCTCCCGAGACTTATCACTTTAATTTTTCTTTTTACAGGAGTTTTTGTGAAAAATAAATTTATGCCCGAAATGCTTTCTGCTTCTTTTGCCGAAGGCGAATAATGTATAGTAAGTAATATCACACCACGCTTTGGCATTATCCATCCGAAGCCCTCCGGATATTTTTCATACGATGTGCCGGGAATCCACCCGCCATAGTACTCTATAGTTTTCTTGTAGGGAAAGTACTGCGAATATTTAGTTCTGTCATCGTCAGTCAGGTTAATGAGATCGGCGGTTTTGTAAATATCAATACTATCGGGCACAGCATGTACGGCATAGTTTGCATGGTGAATAAGCTTTTTATTATTACTAAAAAATTCAACGGCTTCTACATTATATTCCTGCGGTAATTCAAAAGGGATCTTGAACACTATAAATCTCTCTGTATTATCGCCCAGCACTTTATAAGCGTCTTTTACTTTTAGCGTAAGATCCGGTTCACGGGTAAAAGTGGTATTCTCCAGCGTTTCAATTTTATAATCAGGCTTATCGCCTTTTGGTGCGCCACTCTTTACCCAGTCAGTGATTTTTTTTATTTGCTCATCAGATAAAGAACGGTTGTTGGCAAAATGCGTATAAGTATCATCAGCTTTCCAGGGAGGCATGTACTTGCTTTTTACAACATTGGCTATAAAGCTTGCACGCTTCGCTACATCTTCATAAGTTAACAAATTGAAAGGAGCGGATTCATTAGGCTTGTGGCAATTCGCACATTTTGATTGTATAAGCGGACCAATATCTTTATTGAAAGTTACAGACTGTGCACTAAGTAAATTACAGGTAAGCAACAGAGACAGGATCAAAAATATTCGCATTCTAAAAATCATTGATTATGCAACCTATGGGTTTAGTAAAAGGAATCGAAGGCTTGTTATTAATAAAATTATGCAGTGCCACAT
>JBBSBD010000313.1:0-6724 GCA_038251675.1 Chitinophagales bacterium
CAATTTATTTTATTTAGATGGCTGAGGCTGTTTTAGAACGAAGGCTAAGTCTTTCACAAGCCACGGCCATTAATATGACCGATATGGTAGGCATTGGGCCTTTCATTACAATGCCCATGGTGATTGGCATGATGAATGGCCCCTACTTTTTATATGCCTGGATTGCCGGCGCCTTTTTATCAATAGTTGATGCGATGGTTTGGAGTGAACTGGGAGCTGCGTTTCCAAAAGCCGGCGGCTCGTATAATTTTTTAAAGGGAGCTTATGGAAAGAAAAGTGCGGGCAAGATGATGAGTTTTTTATTTGTATGGCAAACCATGATACAAGCGCCATTGGTCATCGCTTCGGCGGCGATAGGTTTTGCAAAATATTTTTCTTACCTCGTACCGCTTACTGATCTTTCAGAAAAAATTGTGAGTGGGAGTGTGGTTATACTTATCGTGATCTTGTTATATAGAAAAATTGACGCTATCGGGAAAATAAGTTTGTTCTTATGGAGCGGCGTTATCATTACTATGTTTTGGATCATTGGCGGCGGAATAGCACACGGAAATTTTTTAGCCCCGGTACGGAATATTAATTCAGGAATTTCAGTTGATTATGCATTTGTAACTGCTATTGGCTTCGCTAGTGTGAAGTCAGTTTATAGTTATTTAGGCTATTACAATATCTGCCACCTTGGAAGCGAGATTAAGAATCCATCAAAAAATATTCCGCGAAGTATGTTTATTTCTATTGCGGGTATTGCCGTTTTATATATGCTCATGAATATAAGTGTAGTGAGCGTAATACCGTGGTGGGAGGCAAAAGAAAGTGCATTTGTAGTAAGTGAATTTATGCAACGCCTCGCAGGCGATAACGCCGCGAAGGTTGTTACCTGCTTAATTTTATGGGTTGCTTTTGCATCGGTGTTCTCTGCAACGTTGGGGTATAGCCGCATCCCTTACGCGGCGGCGGCAGATGGAGAGTTCTTTAAGGTTTTTGCCAGGTTACATCCCACAAAAAACTTTCCGCATATCTCCTTACTTTTTCTTGGAAGTATAGCTTTTATTTTTAGTATGCTCTTTAAACTGAGTGATGTGATAAGTGCTATACTGGCGATGAGAATTATGATACAATTTATCGGGCAGGCAATTGGCTTATTGATATTGCGGCGTAAAAAAAATGAAGTGGTGTTTCCGTACAGGATGCCGCTTTTCCCCATACCGGTAATTCTTGCGATTGCTATGTGGTTGTTCATTCTTGTATCAACAGGCAGCAAACTTATGCTTGGAGGCATCCTGGTTATTATGATCGGGTTAGTTGTTTATTTTATTAAAGCGAAGGTTAATAAGGAATGGCCTTTTGTGGATTCACAGGCAATTTGACTTGATAGAAGGCGATTTTTGAAACGCGGAGTTTTTAAAAAATCCTAAAACGTGGTTGGTAAATTCAGTTTCTGAATAAGGGTAAATGTGCAATATTTAAAAGAGATATTGGGTCGCTTCCATATAAAAACTACCGGGAAATTTTTACATGTAAAAAAAGAAAAGTTGATAAATATTGAAAGCCAACTTTATGCCCTGTACCGCAAAACCTGGTAATATTAAAATTTGTATTGGCGCGACAACAACCTGCCTGGCCGGTAGGCAGGTACAAAAAACGCAATAAAACAGTGATTATAATCAAGGATGTTTTTTTTTGGAGGATGTGAGGAGGTTCGTGTAATATTGTGTTAGCGGTCACCCTATTGTGACACCCTGTAAAAAAATAATTTTAGAAGATGAATGACTTGATTTCTCCAAAATATCGGATGAAGTTTATTTTTTTTCTTATAAGTTTTCTTCAACCAGCTAAATGAAAAAACTTTAAAAGTTTTTGGCAAAACTTAATAAAATTGTTTGGTTATAATAGGGTCGAAATGGCTTACCGGATAAATCCGCTTTCAAGGATGCGCGATGGCTTAAATACACATTCTTGATAATTTTTACCTTTGTAATAAATAATCCATCCATTAATCCATTCTTCGCGATGTTGGTAAAATAATCGGAAGAAATGCCGAGGCGATATTGCATTTCTAACCAGTTTTTTACTTTCCTGTCATACCATATATTTAATTCGGCACCCAACTGCTTAAATTCAAAAAGCGAATAATTATTATTTACATCCTGCGATTGAGTGTAAAATCCTGTGTTAGCAATTTGTTGGTTGGTAAGTCCGTATAAGTTAATTGAATACGGCGAAATAGATATCCTGAACTGTTCATTGGGTTGATATTTTATTCCCGGTGAAATAGTGACTTGGTATGGGTTGAGAAAAGCCTGAATTTTTCCATTATTATTAAAATCTTTAAAATAGTCGCCGTCAAAAATGGTGAAAATAGAGGTGGCGGTTTTTACAATCAGGTTAAAATTCCATTTATTGCTTTTGTTCATCGCTAAAGAAAAATCGTGAAGTGTGCTTAATTCATCCGTGGCTCTTTGAATATGTGCACCACTACCTAATCCCTCTTTTTGAACAGAAACAATCGAATGAAGTTCATTGGTCATGAAAAAGCGTTTTCCCTCTTTGAAATAATTCAGGCCCAGGTCTATTGCACACGTTCCAGAGAAACTATTTTTATCAGGGCCGGATGCCGGATTTAATGCCAGGATGTGGCCAACATTGAAGCCTATTCCTAAATTAAATTGCCATGGTTTTGCAACGGGTTCAATCTCATCTTTTTGATCAGTTACATTTTCATTATTTCCAAAAATTTTATCATTCACCAGGTTTGAATCGTACTTATTGTACTCAACAGAATCAACCAGGTTTTTGCTTATCGTTACTTTTAAAATTTTTTGAGTCGAATCAATAAACGCATAAGAATATTTAGCTCCCTTTGCCTTTAAAATTTTACATCGGATTTCAGTACTGTCTTTCTTAAATATTAAATCGTGCTGCGCAAATAGATTATCTGCCTGAAATAAAATAATAAATAGTAGTATATATTTTAGGCCGCTATATTTCCTTAGGTTGCATTTTAGATATGCCATTAGATTAATCGTTTTTCTTTTCCATAAAAAAGCTCAAAAAAAAACAGAGAATTTTAATTCTCTGTTTTTTTAATTTATTTGATTCCAGCTTCATTTATGCCCTTACATACTCCGTTCTCCATCGTTAACGCAAATGATTTTTGACATCTCTTACTTGCTCCCGAATTGGAGGCACCCCAACTCCACGATACCGACATTGTGTATTCGCCATCAGGTGCGTCCGCAGGCAATGTAAATTGCCCATCTTCTACAACGATATTGTTAAACTGGCCTCCGCCCGGGTTTTTGCCCCCTTTTACAATTATTCCCCCAATGGGTCCTCCCGCTACTCGTTTACCAGAAGCCATTCCAGATGATGCCTCTCTTGGAGTGGTTATCTCCGAAGATTTATTAGTGGCTGAACTTACTCCAAATTCTTTGGTGATCACAAAGGGCTTGTGCATTCTTTTTCCCGTTGGCAATCCACTCGCAGCATCTCGTGGTGACACTACATCGTTACCGACAATAATGCTGCAACCATCTTCTGTGCTATTTATTTTTACAACAGAAACTCTGTCATTCTTAATGTTACTCTTTGTTTTTATTTTTTGATCAGGCCTTGCATTTTCTTGTGCAAATAGAGTTGCGTTGGAAAAAATTGTTGCCACAAAAACAAAAGCGGTAAAAATTTTCTTTTTCATTGTTTAAATTTTTTGCCTACTCTTTCTCCGGTTTTCGGCTATCCCGTTGTTGCGATATAAGAAGCAACTGAATCTAACGTGTATAACTAAAGAAAAGTATACAAGATCAGGACGCATAATCACCTCTGCCTGGGATGTTTGAGATCAAGACTGTTTAATCCTTTCTTACTAACTCATTTAATTTATACATTACACGTTTTTTGTGTAAACCTATTTATTACAAGACAGTATGATCCCTATGAGAATGCCAAAGCAGAAAGAGTGAAGGGAACAATCAAGAATGAATTTGAGTTGGACAAACTGTTACCGGATATTAAATATGCCACAAGGGAGATTACAAAAACAATAAAAATTTACAATCAACTCAGGCCGCACCTAAGTTGCCAGATGCATACACCAGATCAAATGCATCAACATATTAATCCAAACCCTAAAAAACTAAAAACAAATATGCTGTGGGAGAAAATATTTTTAAATAATTTCAATGAATAAAAAACGTCAACTTTTTTCAGGAAGTGACACCAGTTCAAACATTTAAACAAAATTATCTTATGACAATTTTTTTAATCATTTTAGGCATTGTGATTTTTATTGTTGTGCGAGGATATATTGTAGGAGGAAGAAGGTTAAAAATGGCTTCTATCAAGTTCTTGACAGTAAAGGTACACCAGTTCATTTTGGAAGTTGGAATGAATGTATGCAGCATGCCAAGGCTCAAAGGGAATACTGTCGGGCATTTGGCATAAATGAAACCTTTACTGTTAAAGAAAAGAAACTGTAGAATTTAGTTACCTCTGCGCAAGAGACAAATAAATAATTGACAAGTTTGACAAAAGACAAATGAAAATAGAAGAACTTTTTACGACATATTGGAGCCAAGTAACCCTTTTAATTATTGGTATTGGATATTTTATTAAACGCATATTTGACCAGAAATCAAAAAAGCTTGAAATAAATCATTCGTTATTTCAACAAAACAGAATAAATGCTGTATCAAAATTCTTATCAACTTATGCAAAGACTGAACTGATGTAGCGGGAAAGAGCTATTTATAAAATTCTTTCTAAAGATTTAAAGGCAGACCAAATTGATAATATTATTTGGCCACCTCTAAGGGAAATGAAAATGTCTGTACTTGAACTAAAAATATACTTTGAAGGCGATACACATAATGTTTTTGAAAAACTATTAGAAGGATTTTTATCCATTAATAACAAGTTGATGGATTTATATTCTGAAAAAAACGAGCATTTACTATTAATTCAAAAGTCTAATGAATTTCATTCTTTCAAAGATAAAACGCTAATAGAAAACGAAGTATTACTAACCTTACTCTGCAAAGAAATTAGGCAGATATATAAATCGTAATTAAATTGTTTGACTGACCCCCATCTTAGTGCAAGAATGACGCCTCGCCTGAAGCTAAGCTTTTCTTGGGCTTTTAAATACTGAGGAATTTTTAATAAAGCCACTCTTTCGAATTTTGTAAGCACAGGAAGGGGAAGCATTACACAAAATCATCGCCTCATTCCTGGGGAATCTATTCTCCCAATCCCAGGAAGCAGTGTCAACCAAAGGAGGGTGACAAGTTGTCCCCACCCTTGCGAAAGGAGTTCAACACGTTTGTGCATTTTCTTAATATAGTCCCGTAGCGTTGGTGGTGACCGGAAAGAAAGTACTATCATCAGAAAATTATTTACCAGGGCCAAAAAAAATAAACAACTGAATAAAGGCAAAAAGAAATAACCAAGGGTAAAGAATCACCTCTCGCCGGGGACGATGATTTGCCGGTTGCCAAAGTTTATAATTTATTCCTTAACCTTACGATCTCCGTCTGCATGTCCTCTATTTTATCCAACAAGTGATTAATCGTTTCAAGGCCCTCGATATTTATATCAAGATCATAATGCAGCCTTACCAGTTTTTCAAGCTTTTTCATTTCATCAATATGAATAAATGTAGATCGCTTTACCGAAGTGACATTTATCAATCCTGAATTTCCTAATGAGCTTATGAATGAATATTCAATTTTGTGGTGCAAACAAAAATCTTTCGCTGGTATTAGTTCTGCTGTTTTCATATCAAAAAATATTTTACTATAATTTCGAAAGTTCTGTAAATAATTCTTTTTGTCTTTCCGTAAGATTAGTGGGCAGTTTTATATTCCACGTTATATACAGGTCACCAAATTCTCCTTCCTTCTTGTAAACTGGAAAACCCTTTCCCTTAAGCCGCACCTTCGTTCCATTCTGCGTCTCCGGGTTTACTTTAAGTTTTATTTTACCATTTAAAGTTTCAATAGTTTTTTCGCCACCTAATAAAGCAGTGTATAAATCAAGGTCTTCATCTTTATAAAGATTATTTCCTTCGCGCTTAAAGTTTGTGTTGTTGCTCAAAATAAAAGTTATATAAAGGTCACCATTCGGCCCGCCATTCGCACCCGGGCTTCCATAGTTTTTCAGGCGTATTACCTGGCCATTTTCCACGCCTGCAGGAATTGTTATCCTTACATTTTTACCATTGATAGTTAGTGTTTGCTTTTGCGTTGTATAAGCATCGTTCAAAGATAAATGCAGTTCGGCGTTATAATCCTGTCCCCGAAATTTTGCCTGTTGCCTTGTTCTTTTCGATCCGCCAAAAAGTGATTCAAAAAAATCAGAAAAGCCTGAATCATCGCCTGAAGAATAAGTGTATTCGCCAAAATCGGATCCCCCGAATCCGCCTCCTCCAAAGCCTCCGCGGCCCTGTTGTTGCTTTGCTTTTTCGAATTGGTCAGCATGCTTCCAGTCCTTTCCATACTGGTCGTATTTTTTTCTTTTTTCAGCATCACTTAAAACTTCATTCGCTTCATTTATCTGCTGAAATTTTTTATGAGCTTCCTTATCATCAGGATTTACATCCGGGTGATATTTCCTTGCAAGTTTTCGGTAGGCCTTTTTTATATCGGCTTCAGTTGCTGTCTTCGCAATTCCAAGTGTTTTATAATAATCTACAAAATCCATTTTAGTATTTAATTAAATGTAAACCTTC
>JBBSBD010000314.1:0-6722 GCA_038251675.1 Chitinophagales bacterium
AAGCGGCCATGATGCTTTTTGGTGTCGTTATTTTTGCAACCATTGTTCATAGAGTTGGTTCATCCTTAATTTAATTTCTTCCACTTTTGCTACCAAGGATTTCTGCATAGCGTCATACTGAATTATCCAGGTGCGGAACTCGGGAATCTTATCCAGCAGATGGAGTTTGTGTACCGCCTGGTTAAAGTTATTTCCGACCGCACTTAATTCTTTTTTCAACAGCAACATGTCTTTTAAAAAATCATCTGCTGATTGATTCCTGTATTTTACAATAACAGGTTTTTGCATGGATACTTTTCTTATATAATTACTGAGGCTCGGTTCCGTTGTTTTCTTTTGATTTTTTCTAACAACTTCCAGCTCTTGTTCGTTCATTCGGATTTTCACAAAAGTCTTACGTACTTCACTTTCTTCTTTCTTCATTCTATATCCTTTTATATTCTGATCGTTTTTTAGTTTTTACCATCCCCCGCCCGACTTCGGAGGTAAGGGGCAAGATTTCAAACGTGGCCACGTTTGTACATCTTGCCATGTGCAAGACTGGGCACATTACCCCTTTATAAAGTTTGATTCTTATATAATGCTGAAAACACTGTCCCGGCGATTTGTTTAACCCTGTTAGAGAAGCGTCAAAAAGTAATAAAACAAGGTTGCAGGCTTTAATTATTTTGTCTTTCATCACTATTCATTTTCACTATTATCTCAGAGACATAAAGGTAAAACACATGTCTGTATTGAGGAAGACATGACTACATTTTAGACAGGTGAGTCTATTGGAAAATTTCAGTACAAATTTCTATTATTGTGAACTGAAAACTGCAGTCGCCGGTTTCAAAAATTACAAATGCATTGGGTGTGGTGTAGCAAGTCTCGATGAATATTTTATCATAAATAAAAGCAGAGATTTTTTTAAATTGTATAAGACAAATGCAGGTAATTGGTTTGACTTTCCTCGTGTTAATTCCAGTGATAATTATTTCTTTTTAAGGCAATTAAAAGCTGCTTTAGACAATCAAAATCTTGAGTAATAATTGTAAATAATTCAAGTTTTTAATCCGCAATGGAAAGAAAAACTCAAGCGTTATCTGGTAAATTCTATTCAAAATTCCCGGCAATTTTATGGAAGATTATGTTAGCCTGGAAGCAGATAAAAGGCTCCTCGTGTCATAAATTTATAATGCCAGTAACTCTCTCAGTGGATGCCTCCAAAATACAAAAAACTCCATTAACCTTGTTCAACAACAATACTTTTCATTGCTCCAAAAAATCAATTTCATTTTCATTGATTTTTCAAATACTCCGGGCCGGCTTTATAGATTTTCTTTCTTTCCTGGCCATCTATCAAGAAGCACCAAAAACAAGATTGGATGGCCTCCCAAGGCATCCTGTGGCCATTGGTTATTATAATCGTCCATAAACGCTTCTGCTGTGTCACGCACTTCTTCTAATGTAACAAACAAGTAAGCATCTAATACCTTCCCTCTGTATGTGCGATTAAATTATTTTTAGCTTCATTTCGATGCATGAATTTTAGTAATTGTGCTAGGCAACATTATCGGCAACAACAATTATTGAAAATATAAAATTGAAATACTTCCCTTCTCTATCTACCCCTGTTCTGTAGAGTCCTACAAATATCAATGGTTTTATAAAAAGCCGGAATAATACCTCACTTTTGTTTTTATTCTTAAAATGAATACTGCTAAAGACGATATAATCTCCTGGGTGAAAATCTATACAAAAGATCTATTCAATTACACGCTTACCAAAGTAGAACAAAAAGAAATTGCAGAAGATTTGGTACAGGAAACTTTTCTTTCAGCCCACCAGTCTTACACAAACTACAAAGGCAAAAGCAACGCAAAGACATGGTTATTTGCCATTCTAAAAAATAAAATTGCCGACCATTACCGTTCTAAATATAGAAATGCGAGCGAAGTGTCAACTTCCGTTGTTGAACAGTTTTTCGATGAAAATGATCGCTGGAAACCTGAGTATAAACCTACAGCATGGATCAATGAAACAGAATTATTGGATGATCCCGAATTTTCAAAAACATTTAAAAATTGTATAAAAAACCTTCCTGAAAAATGGTCTTCTGCTGTTCAGCTAAAATATTTAAAAGATCATCATACCAACATCATCTGTTCTGAATTAGAAATATCTCCTTCCAACTTTTGGCAAATTATTCACAGGGCAAAACTTCAATTAAGAAATTGCCTGGAATTAAAATGGTTCAAAAAATAATTCTCCCGCATTGTCAGGAATGACGATTAATCGCGACTAATTAAAGGAAGTATCGTGTCCACTATTAACCGTGGCACTATTTATCAATTCTATCAGATAAATTAATTCCTTAAAATTACTATGAATAGTGGCTCCGATCAATTATTTACCAATCTTAAAAAGGCGAAAAGAAGTTCCTACGAAGCATTATACACAAAAAACTATCATTCGGTTGAACGATTTGTACTAAAAAATAATGGCACAGTTGACGATGCCAAAGATATTTTCCAGGATACTATGCATGTCTTATTGGTAAAACTTCGTTCCGACAATTTTGAATTAGCCGCTTCTATTGATACCTATATTTATGGGATAAGCAAAAATTTATGGCTTAAGCGACTGAGGAATATTTCATATAGTAAAGAAATCGAATTAGACAATCTGCCCCTAAATGATTTTTGTAAAGACATTAATGTGTCTATCGAAAACGAAAAGACTTTTTTTGAAAAATTAAAAACAGTGATGGGTAAACTTTCGGCCCATTGCTACCATCTTTTATCTGCTATCTTTTTGGAGAACAAAGGTATTATTGAAATTCAAAAAATATTTGGCTATACCACTAAACACAACGCTCAAAATCAAAAATATAAATGCATAGAGCGAGCAAAAAAGATAAAGAAAGAAACGGATGGAAAAAATTATTAACAAATATTTGAGATAGCCGGGTGATTTTTTGCTAATTATTGGAACTAAAAGTATATCGTTTAACCTTTCAAAAAATATTACTATGAAAAAATTATTACTATTGTTTGTTTCGATTTTTGCAACATTAAGTTTCGCTTCATCGCAGGTTAAAATAACAGATCTTTCTACCTTTAAAACAGCCGATCAAATGCTGCTGGCAAATGAATTAAATGAAAGCGGCGAACCTTTTGCTGAGGCTATCGGATATAACCTGGATTTGCTGGATCCTATGGTGCCCAACCAACCCGATTCAACTGCATATACTTTAGGGATTGAAAATTATGAATACTCAAGGTATTTATTAGGTACCATAATCTCCAGATCCGGAATGGGTCTGCATATTATGTGGTCTCCTGTTATTAAACAAATGGCAGCCATGCAGCCGGCAAGTATTGACGGCATGTTTACAGGTGGAGTGCCAAATGGTTTTAAAGAAGACGATGTAATGATGATGATGATAAAAGGGTTTAGCGCAAATGCCAATCAAATGGCGCCGACAGCCCCCTTTCCTCAATTCGCCGATTTTATTTCAGGAAATATGATACTTCCTCAAAAAGTTGCTGCGGATTTTCAAACAAATTTTTCAACACTTCGGTGGGATAGAACCAAAATGGACAAAACGCTCAATCCGGCCGCGATGGGGCAAAGTTTGATGAAACAATATTTGTGGGCGGAGGATATGCTCGGCGCCTTCCACGACAGCACTGACAATACAATAGATGCGGATGGGATTATTACACCTGATTATCCCGGTTCACCAAACTTAGACCCAAATAATAATGTTTTCTATGGGGGTAATAACTCGGATGGATTTATAGGCCAGATACTTACCGCGGAGAGTATAAACAAAACATTTTTCCTGGTTAATAATTTAGCATATAATGGTAAAACACTCGGCACTATAGACCCGGCCACTTATAATCCGGCGAACGGAATAAAATATTTCCCCCATAAAATTGCCGTCGAAGAATCCTTGGTAAGTCCTATGCTGCCTCCTGCCGCCAATCCGAATTTGAAGGTTACAGATGCAGACAGTTACCTGTTTGACCAGTTATCATATTTACAGGGCACTACGGCATTTAAGAATATGATGGATCCTTCTATTAATGATGCCAAACATTATGCATACCATACGGTATTTGATGGTAGCCCTTTCCCTGCTCCAATGTCTCAAACAGGCGTGCCGGGCCCCTTCGATTTAATGAAAGGCGCAAGCAAAGTCATTTTCCTGAATACATTAGCAATGCATTTTAATGCCGGGGCGGGAACATTTGTTGATATTGCCAAGCTTGAAAATGGAGCGGTAGCACAAGTCAAAACGATCACTGCGGAAAATGCCGGATTTAGTTTAGTTGTGTTGGCTGAGTTTGCCAATGAATTTGGCGGCACACCCTTACAGAACATGGCGGCAAATGCATTAAAATCACAGGCTGATTTCATTATTGATAAATTAAAAGATGCAGACGGGGGATTTTACAACAGTTACAAAATTGGATCAGGACCCAAAAAAAATCCTAAAACATTATCCGCCCAGTCTGCTTTAATTGAAGGCCTGTATGCAGCTTATAAATTTACCAATAACACTGCATACCTCCGCGCGGCAAACGATGCATACAATTTCCTGATAAACAATTTTTATGTTCCGTCAGAAAAAATGTTTAAAACAGAGATTAATAAGAATTTAGCTACATATACGCCGTACAACCTGGCCTTCCTGTCGGGAGCCTTGAGGACAGCCCGGCTAACAGGTAACCAAGCTGACGCAGTGACTATCTATACCAGGGTTTTTAAATCTGTTTACAACAAAATGCTGCTGTCGGAGGCAGAACAAACCGGCGAAACAGGTGGCGACTCAGATGGAGACGGCATACCCTATATCGCCGGTGGTACCAAGCCATTCGTATTTGCTGCTGAAGGAACTCATGTGTTTAAATCAAGGGAGGGTGATGATGAACATCATCATTCGATGATAATTAAAATATTCCCAAATCCTGCAACCGATATAGTTACACTGTCCTTTAAATTAGTGAACTCGGAAAATGTAGATATAAGAATTTATGATCGTTCCGGAAGGGTAGTTTTAAATAAAGGAAGAATACTTTTAAACCAGGGATCACAAACAATCTCAGTTAATATAAGTCAGTTGATCGCAGGCACTTATTTTATAAGGTTAACATCAGAGAACGATGTAATTGGCATTGGAAGGTTTATTAAATTATCAAGAGAATTTAATCGCAAGCTTAACCGGTAAAATTATAATCAAAAGATAATTTTATTGGAACGCCGGGAGGCTGCCTCAGAATAAGGGACAGCCTCTTTTTATGCAGCAGTATTTTAATCTTTTACCGCAATCATATATTTTAATATTATAAACCACTTTGAGCTTCCTGAAAAATGGTTCGCGGCTGTTCAATTAAAATATTTATAAAAACCTAATACCGAAATCATCTGTTCTGAATTAAACACCCTACAAAAGCTACTTCTGGCAAATCATGCACAGGGCAAAACTTCAATTAAGAAATTGCCTGGAATTAAAATGGTTCAAAAAATAATTTTTCTGTATTGTCAGTAATGACTATTAATCACGACTAATTAAAGGAAATGGCGCTGACATTTATAACAATAGCGGCATTTATAATTTCTATCAAAAAAATTGATTTCTTTAAATTTTTATCATGAATAATAGTTCTGAACAATTAATTGCCAATCTTAGGAAAGGGAACAAAAGTTCCTATGAAGCCTTATATAAAGAAAACTATGCCCCTGTTGAAAGATTTATTGTAAATAATAGCGGTACTGCTGATGATGCCAAAGACATCTTCCAGGACACGCTATTGGTATTATTTTCAAAATTGAAAGGAGACAATTTTGAATTGACTGCATCTTTGAAAACCTATATAATTGCTATAAGCAAAAACCTCTGGTTTAAGAAACTTAGAAATATTTCTTACTATAAAGAAATTTCGCTTACAGATTATCAATCAAACAAATTTTATTGTGAAATCGATTCTTCTATTGAAAACGAAAAATCTTATTGGGAGAAATTACAAACTTATCTCACAAAAATAACTGCTCACTGTAATCACTTATTACAATCCATGTTTTTCAAAAATAAAAATATTGAAGAAATACAAAAGGAATATGGCTATTCATCAAAGCATAATGCTCAAAACCAAAAGCATAAATGCATTGAGCAGGTTCGTAAAATAAAGAACATAGAGGAGCAACATGAAAATAAAATTGTACAGGTTGGGTGATTTTTTTTGGGTATTGGTATTACTAAGTATCAATAACAATTAAAAAAATTAAACAATGAAAAAATTACAATTGAAAAAAAATCTTCTGAAGATGGTTGTTGCTTTATTTGCAGTTTCACTTTTCAGTTTTCAACAAACCAATGCACAAAGTAATCTTGTAACAGTTAAATCCAGCAAAAGCTACGATGAAACCGTTAGTGGCATCAAAAAAGGAGTTGCCGGCGCAGGCATGATGGTGCTCGCTGAAATTAATCATGGTAAAATACTTTCTATGACGGGTTTGTCTATGAAAGGTGAAGCATTTTTCATAGGTAATCCAACTGTTGGGAAACAAGCTTTTGGCGATAACATGGCAGTAGGACTGGCTATTCCTATAAGGCTTAATGTGTATGAAGAAAACGGAGCCACCTATATCAACTACTTTACTCCTTCCAGTGAACTTGGAAATTTTAAAGGAGACAAAGTAAAAATGATTGGCCAGGAGATGGATAAGAA
>JBBSBD010000315.1:0-6700 GCA_038251675.1 Chitinophagales bacterium
CATGCGGCACATGCCATGCCTGTAACCGGGAATACGTTTTTTATAATCTGATCATTCAAAGTATTATCTTTATAACACAACAAAGATATTAACTGTAGGTTTTAAATTATGTTAAAATTGACATATTTATGAAATATTGACGATTCCATCAAGATGGCAGAATCCGGAAAGTTTTTGCCTTTGATACTTTTTTGGAGCAAAACGATCCTTTGTAAACAGGTTCGATGCAATACAGTTTGAATTACAGTGAGATTTTCCGGATAAAACAGTATAAAAAAAGAAAAATAATTCCGATATATACTGTAAATGATAATTTGTTATAAATTAGATGCTCTTTAGTTCCTCTTTTTAAAAGATCAATTATCGGATATTTTAAGAAAAATACAGATTAAGCTATAAAAAAGGCTATACGCCATAGACATACCACCTTAAATGTTTTACTCACTATTAATTTAATTTCATTTGTGTTCGTGAAACAGGTAAAAAAAAAGCCCCCGTATTGAAAGACGAGGGCGGCTTAAATGTTTTCACAACGGAATAATCCTTATTGTGAATTGCTTTAGATTGTGATGCAAATATAATATATAAAACACATAAATATACAAACGATGAAAAAAATATTAGGATTGGATTTGGGCGCGGCATCAATTGGCTGGGCCGTAATTAATGAGTTTGAAGAGAATGGAAGTTCGAAAAGTCAGATTATAGGTTTAGGTAGTCGAATTATACCTTATGAGGGCACCGAAGGGAAAGATTTTGCTAAAGGAACTGGAGAAAGCCGAAATTCATTACGCACCCAGGCTAGAACTACCCGAAAAGGATATGACCGTTATCAATTGCGTCGCAGATACTTAACGGATGTATTGATAAAACAGGGTATGATGCCGGATGAAAATTTGAAAAATCTGAATAAAATGCAGCTTTGGGAACTGCGAAATAGAGCTGCAAATTCTGAAGTTTCTTTAACAGAATTAGGACGGATATTACTATGGTTAAATCAAAAAAGAGGATATAAAAGTAGCAGGAGTGACGCCAACTTGGATAAAAAAGATACAGAATATGTTGCAACTGTAAAAAGCAGACATGATAAAATCAAGGAGCTCAACTTAACTATTGGACAATTCTTTTTCAGCGAATTACAAAAAGATGAATATTTTCGGGTAAAAGAAAATATTTTTCCAAGAGAGGCTTATATTGAAGAATTTGATACCATTTGTGCATATCAACAAAAGAACCACCCCGAACTTACTAATGAACTAGTCCAAGAGATGCGAAATGAGATTATTTACTTTCAGCGGCCATTAAAATCTCAGAAGGGATTGGTTTCTGTTTGCGATTTTGAAGGATTTTGGACAAATAAAGATGGGAAGGAATATTTTGTAGGACCTAAAGTTGCTCCCAAAAGTTCACCCTTATTTCAACTTGTAAAAATGTGGGAGAACATTAACAATATTAAAATTAGTTCACGCACCGGAGGTGAAATAATAATTACACCTGAACAAAAAACGGATTTACTTGAGTACTTAGATAACAACGAAAAACTTACCCAAACGGATTTGTTAAAAATACTTGATTTGAAAAAGGATAATTGTTTTGTAAATAAACAATTAGCTAAAGGCCTTTCAGGTAATATTACTAAATATGCTATTAAAAAATGCTTTAGCAGCCTGAACGAATATGTACATCTCTTGAAGTTAAATCTAAATTTGATTGAAGGTAAAGGAGAAGGATATTTGTATGACAAAAAAACAGGAGAAATAATAGGATCGAAAACTAATCGAATTATTGACCCCTTAATAGTGAATGAGCCATTCTATCAACTTTGGCATGTAATATATTCTATAAACGATGTAGCAGACTGCAGCAAAGTGCTACAAGAAAAGTTCAAAATAGATCAAATTACAGCTGATAAATTAGCTGCACTTGATTTTAGTAAATATGCTTTTGGAAACAAATCAGCAAAAGTAATTCGTAAAATATTGCCATACTTAATGGAAGGTGATGGTTATAGTGAAGCAATGAGCTATGCCGGTTATGAACATTCAAATTCGCTAACAAAAGATCAGAATTTAGAGCGAAAGCTTATAAATCTGTTAAAGCCTATTGGGAAAAACTCGTTGCGACAGCCAATTGTCGAGAAGATTCTAAATCAAATGGTGAATGTTGTTAACAGGTTAGTGGAAAAGTATAGTGAAAAAGACAAATCTGGAAAAATTGCAAAGTATTTTAAATTTGATGAAATAAGGATTGAATTAGCACGCGAATTAAAACAAAGTAGAGAGGAGCGCAATGATACTGATAGAGAAATGAGTAAACGTCAACGTGAAAACGAAGAGATAAGTAAAAGTTTGGCTGAATACGGTTTACGTGCGACTCGGAATAATATTATCAAATGGAGGTTGTATGAAGAGATTGATGGACAGGAACGGAAGTTAAATGCAATCTGTATCTATTGTGGCCAACACATCTCTTTGTCCGAAGCAATTAAAGGTAGTGAGGTAGATATTGAACATATCATTCCGAAATCAAAGCTTTTTGATGATTCGCAAAGCAATAAGACGCTTGCTCATCGCCATTGTAACAGGGATAAAAATGACAGGACAGCTTTTGATTTCATGAAAAGCAAGTCAAATCAAGCTCTTTCTGAATATGTTGACAGGGTTAATATTTTATATGAAAACAAAGTAATTCGAAGAGCAAAACGAGATAAGCTCTTAATGAGTGAAGATAATATTCCGAATAATTTTATTGATCGACAATTGCGCGAAAGTCAATATATTGCAAAAAAAGCACGTGAGATACTTCAATCAATTTGTTATAATGTGTGGAGTACCAGTGGAACAGTTACTTCCGAATTACGGCATCTCTGGGGATGGGATGATGTAACAATGAATCTGCAATTTCCTAAATATAAAGAAGTTGGATTAACTCAAACAGTTGAATGGGAAAGTGAACTCGGCAAGAATAAACATTTCAAAGAAATTATTACAGATTGGACTAAACGAGACGATCATCGGCATCATGCTATTGATGCATTAACCATTGCTTGCACAAAACAAGGATTTATACAGCGCTTTAATACTTTAAATGCCAGTAAAACGCGCGAAGATATGAGAGTGGAGGTTGAGAAGAGATCAAATCTTTACAGCGAAAAACGATCTCTCATGGAAAAATACATTATAACTCAACAGCCATTTTCTGCGGATATAGTTGAAAATGCGGTTGCCAATATTTTAGTTTCTTTCAAAGCTGGTAAAAAGGTAGCTGTTTTAGGAACCAGAAAAGTTGGGAAACGAGGAAACAAAAAAGTAGTGCAAACAGGAATAATTGTGCCTCGAGGTCAATTGCATCAAGAGTTTGTATATGGTAAAATCAAAACAATTGAAGAGAAAAAGTCATTAAAATTTTTATTTGAGAATCCACATCTTATTTTCAAGCCTTATATCAAAGAGTTGATTGAAAATAGAATGTTGCAATTTGAGGGTAATTCAAAAAAAGCATTGACTTCGCTTAAAACAGACCCCATGTTTTTAGATAAAGAAAAAAACGTACTATTAGAAAATGCCACTTGCTTCAAGGATGAGTATGTAATCAAGTACAATGTCGATATTAACTTTAATAAAGCAGATAAGATTATTGATAACAAAGTTAGAGAGATTATTCAAAAACGCTTAAACAAATTTGGAGGAAAAGCCAAAGAAGCATTTAAAGATGTACAAGGTGAAGATAAAAAGTTGATTAAATGGTTTGTAGATGAAGGATTAGAGCGCCCCATTAAATCTGTTCGTTGTTTTACTGGTCTTTCAGCTGTTGTTCCTGTAAAAAAGGATGATTCCGGGAAAGATATAGGCTTTGTGAAACCAGGTAATAACCATCATGTCGCAATTTATTTGGATGCAGAGGGGAATAAGATTGAGCATGTCTGTACTTTCTGGCATGCAGTTGAAAGAATAAAATATGGGATGCCTGTAGTGATTCAAAATGCAAATAAAGTATGGGATAAAGTGGCAGAAACTCCTGAAGGCATGTTTCCCGATAGCTTCCTCGAAATGTTACCACAAGCTAATTGGAACCTGCATTTAAGTTTACAACAAAATGAAATGTTTGTTTTAGGGATGATTTATGAAAAAATTGTGCATGCAATTGAAAATAAGGATTATAGAATGATTAGTGATAGTTTGTATAGGGTTCAGAAATTAGGTGTTACAGACTATACATTTAGACATCACCTTGAAACACAAATTGTTGATGACAATAACGCATACATTAGTAAACGATTATATAGAATTCGTAGTTTAGGGTCATTATTTGAATTGCAACCATTAAAAGTAAAAGTCGACCGTATCGGCAATATTTCAATTTAACCATTTCATTAGTAGGAGCGCGGCTGGAAGTCGCACTCCTACTATAAAGGCAAATAATTCCAGATTTATGTATTTCGAACCTGACGGAATATACCATATCTATAACCAGGGCAATAACCGGCAGCAGCTATTTTACAACCACGAAAACTATATGTTCTTTACCAAGAAAATAAGAACACATATTTTGCCTTTTGCCGATATACTGGCCTGGTGCCTTATGCCCAATCATTTTCATCTGATGGTGGAGGTGAGGGATGCGGGTAGTGAGGGTTTCACTTTGAGTGAAGCCCTCACTACCACTGGCCACGAAAGTGCGACGGGCAAAACAAATGCCGCTACTTCCTTAAACTACTCAATTGGTGTTTTGCTACGCTCATATACCCGTGCAATCAATATACAGGAAAACCGCAGCGGTTCGTTATTCCGAAAAAAAACCAAAGCCATCTGCCTGAACGAAATTAAAGGGATTTCCTCTCACTGGTACACTACATTTGGAGTAACATTTATGAAAATTGATATTCCGGAATTTCAATATCCGCAGGTATGTTTTAATTATATTCATGCTAACCCGGTGAGAGCCGGCCTGGTTAAAAGAGCCGAAGACTGGGAGTTTTCATCCTATGTTGATCTTGTTGGAATGAGAAGTGGGAGCCTTGTAAACAGGCAAAGAGTGGATGAACTGGGACTGATTATTTAGGATACGAAGGTGCCGGATTCTCATGCCAGAGTGAGAAATTCAGTTGCCGGACTTTTGCCTATTGAGGGTTTCACTTCAAGTGAAGCCCTCAATAATGTCCGGCAAGTGAAACCCTCACTACCAGCCAACTCAACTAACAAAAAACTCATGATAAAACGCACCCTCTATTTCGGCAACCCCTGCTACCTGAAGAAAAAGGATATGCAGATGAGTATCGAATTTCCGGAAAAAGAAAATAAACCGCCGGCATCGGTTCCTATCGAAGATATCGGAATCCTCATCCTCGACAGTCCGCATATCACCCTTACCAATGCACTAATTGCCGAATTGAACCAGAATAATGTGGCAGTGCTTAGTTGCGATGCGCAGCATTTGCCTTATGGGCTTATGTTACCCATTTTTTCGCATCATGCATTTACCGAAAAAATGTACCAGCAATTGGAAAGCTCACTGCCTTTGAAAAAGAACCTCTGGCAACAAACAATTATCGCGAAAATAACCAATCAGGCAGCCTTTCTCCGGCAGCACGGAATCGATGATCGTAAAATGCAATACTATTTGGGCCTGGTGCGAAGTGGCGATCCGCAGAATGTGGAAGGCAGGGCTGCTGCGTATTATTGGGAGCAGTTATTTATGAGCCATAAAAATTTTACCCGCGACCGCGATGGCGATATGCCTAATCCCATGCTGAATTATGGATATGCCATTTTACTTGCCATTGTTGCCAGGGCTTTGGTCGTCAGCGGGATGTTACCTTCTGTCGGAATTCATCACCGGAATAAATACAATCCCTGGTGCCTGGCTTCGGATATTATGGAGCCATACCGGCCTTATGTTGACAAACTGGTGATACAGGTAGCTGCTGAATTTCCGGACTGTGAAGAGCTGACTCCTGATATTAAACGAAAGCTGCTGCAAATACCGGTAATTGATATTTTAATTGATGGGAGCAAAAGCCCGCTTATGATTGGCGTGCAGCGGACAACGGCATCATTGTCTGCTTGTTTTGATGGATCGTCCAGGAGGATACTCTACCCTGAAATGATATAAGACTGTGGAAACTGATTTAACTGAACGGCTAAACCAATATAGAATTTTGTGGGTATTTGTATTTTTTGATCTTCCGACCGATACCAAAAAGGACAGGCGCAATTATGCTATGTTCAGGAAAGGGCTGCAAAAGGACGGATTTACCATGATGCAATATTCCATTTATGTGCGCCATTGCAACAGCCGCGAGAACGCGGACGTGCATGTACGGAGGGTGAAAGGATTCCTGGCACCCAAAGGAGAGATTATTATTTTTTCGTTAACTGATAAGCAGTTCGGCATGATGGAATTTTTCAGGGGGCGCGATCTGAAAGATAGACCCGGCACGCCCCAGCAGCTTGAGCTTTTCTGATGCCAGGAATAAAAAAATCCTTCCCTGGCTTAAAGAGAAGGATTTTACTGAGCACTTTTTTAAATCCTGATTTCTGACTTAATTTACTGTGGTTTAATTGATTGAACAGGGGTATGTTGTGTTCAGTCAATCAAAGATACAATCTAAAAGCAATTCACAACACTTATAACCTTTTAAAACCTACAACCGTGGTTGTGTTCAGTCAATCAAAGATACAATCTAAAAGCAATTCACAAC
>JBBSBD010000316.1:0-6696 GCA_038251675.1 Chitinophagales bacterium
CGAGTCCTATCATGCACCCGTAGTGAGAGGGCACGCCGTTAAAATAAAGTACGTTACGCAATTGCCTTCAACGGTGCCATCATTTGCTTTCTTTTGCAACTATCCTGATGATATTAAAACCCCTTACAAAAATTATCTTGAAAATAAAATGCGCGAAAAATTTGAACTTACCGGAGTGCCTATACGTATTTTTTTCAGAAAGAAATAGTGAGCTGTAAGGATTGAAGCTGCCTGTTTCCAAACTTTTTTGAAAAGTTTGCAGTCTCGTGAATTCTATTACCTTTGCGCCCATTAAAAAATCTTAAAATAGACACAATGAAAAAATTTTTCGCAATGGTTGCTTTTGCAGCTTTTATGACTTCTTGTAATGACAGCGCTACAACAACCGACAGCGCTTCCGATTCAACAATGATGAGTAGCGATGCTGCTGCAGACAGTGTGAAAGCAAGCAATATGATGGATTCTTCGTCTAAAATGGTAGAAGATGCAAGTAATATGGCTGATACCGCACATAAAATGATGGAAAAGGCGGCAGATAAAATGGAAGATGCTGCAGATAAAATGAAAGATGCCGCAGATAAGAAATAAGATAACTACTGATTGAATAAATTTTAAATACCCCCGGAAACAACCGGGGGTATTTTTTTAATATTCTATATGTGGTCTATGCAAAGTGCCTCATTTCAAATGGCTTTACCCATAATGCAACGATTTCTGCTAAAAAGTTATCATTAAAAATTTGTTTGGAGGAGGGTGAAATGGCCCATTAAAAAAAAGGTGAAACTCCCGGTCAGTTATCAGTTTATTTTCTGGAAATTTGAGGTCAGAAAATAATTTTCTTATAGATGTTTTTCTGAAATAACTCTTAACGCTTATTACACGTTGAAAAACAAGCCTGCGATAATTTTTGCAATGATCATTGTGGTATTTGCATGTCCCGGCATAACGAAGAGCAAGGCTTATAAAGAATACCAGGGGCCTAAACAAATATTTTCAGCCCCTAAAGAAGAGGACGATGGTGAGGATAATGATCTTAAACGGAAGCTTTATTTTGAAAATATGCATAGATCGGCTCCGGGTGAAAATTGGAGATCCGTTGAAATTCAAAATAAAATAGATGCTGAAAGGGAGTTGAGGCAAATAAAAAGTGGTATAGATTATACTACGCAAGTGGCTGAAACTTTTGCAAATGGAAATATTACCGGTGAATGGAGCGAAAGAGGAAGTAATAACCAGGCAGGGAGAATGGTGGCTATTGATTATCTTCCGGCAACCGACAAGTTATATTCTATTTCTGCCGGGGGAACTTTATGGATGGGGAATACAGAGGGGAGCCAATGGACGGTACTAAACCAGGAGTACCAATTTTCATCATCCGTATTGAAAGTTTTAACGATGCCATCCGGGAAAACAAGAATACTCACAACAGCTTATAACATTCCAAAATATTCTGATGACAACGGAGCCACTTTTGCAGATGCAACCGGTATAGATTTCCCCATTGAATGGGGTGCAAATCATATTTCTTCTTTTATAGTCTTAAACGACGCTGCAAAAACCGTTTACTGTTTAGCTTACACCTGGGATCCTATTGTAGTTGCACCCCATACCTGGTTGTATCGTTCTACAGATAATGGCGCCACGTTTAACCATATCTATACTTTTAACAACGATCAGGATAACCAGGTTTCATTATGCAGCCCGGTAAATTCAACTGAATTATACGCCCTGGACAATAGCAGCAGTTCCGGTCAGTCAACTATCTATTCAATAAACGGGAGTAAAGTTTCAGTCTTAAACAAAACTGCCGGACTTACGGCAAACCTTAGTTGCATCTTACGGGGATATAGAGATGGCGCAACTTTAATTTTGTATGTCATGATAGGCGATAACAAGATTTATAAATCAGCAGATAATGGTGCAAACTGGACACTTCAAAGTAATTTACCGGCTACCGCATGGGATAAATTCAATGTATCATTAAGCGATCCCGGTAAAATCTGTTTTGGTGGCGTAGAGGCATTTAGTAGTATTGACGGCGGCCTAAACTGGTCAAAAATTAATAACTGGTACGATTACTATGCTGATCCTTCAACAAAGCTTCATGCCGATATTATGGCCCTTGAATATTTTAAAAAACTGGATAATACTGAATTCGTAGTTTGCTGCAATGACGGTGGAATGTATGTTTCGTACGATGATCTATTGACCAATATAAACGTTTCACTTTCCGGCCTTAATGCAAGCCAATATTATGATGTGCTTACCGATCCTCTGAATGCCAATAACATTTTTGCCGGTTCACAGGACCAGGGATTTCAAAGAAATGATGCAGCAAATGCTGTTTCAGGGCTATTAAATTTTACACAGGTTACGAGTGGCGATTTTGGAGATTTATGCCTTACCAGCTATTCGACACATTTATGGACACAATACCCCGGCGGAAATATTTATTATTATGATAACCCAGTAAATACCGTCACGGGGATATGGTCAATGCCGGGAACGCAAAAGCCGGAGTATGGATGGATGCTGCCTGTTTGCAATACAGGCGACAATACGGCCAATGAAATATATATGGCAGGAGGAAATATTGATGGCGGCGGCGGATCTTACCTGGTTAAGTTATCGGCAACTTCTCCAAATAGCTTTAGTGCTTCGCAGTTCAATTATGATTTCAGAGCCCATTCCGATGATGGATCTTCCGGCATTTCTGCGATTGCAATTTCATCTGCTTCTGACAAAAAAATATACGTCGCGACGGAAGATGGTGCGTTTTTTAATAGCGCTGATAGCGGTGCTGTCTGGACTAAGTCTGCATTTTCCGGGCCGCGTCCCCAATATCTTTATGGCGCAACAATAGTCCCTTCAAAAATTTTTCCTAACACGGTTTGGTACGGGGGCTCCGGGTACAGCAATCCGGCAGTTTATAAATCAATAGATGGCGGGCAAACTTTTAATGCTATGAGTAATGGGTTGCCGAATACGCTAGTTCATGAAATTGCAGCGACCCCGGATGAGAAATTTTTATTTGCAGCCACCGAGGCCGGCCCTTATGTATATGTTGCCGCTTCAGATACGTGGTACAGCCTGAGAGGCGCTGGTGTTCCTGTTCAGGATTTTTTTTCAGTTGAATATGTAAAGAGTATCAATACGGTTCGTTTCGGTACTTATGGCAGAGGTATTTTCGATTTTAAAATTTTATCGGTGTTACCAATTACATTATCATCATTTGATGCGCAGAAAATAAATAATGCAAAAGTGAAGTTATCATGGATTACGGAAACAGAATTTGATAATGATAAATTTTTAATTCAGAGGAGTAAAAATGCAATTGATTTTGAAAATATAGATGTTGTTAACTCCAAAGGCAATAGCGCTAACAAGCAATTTTACAGCACGTTTGACAATAATCCCTTTAAAGGAAGAAATTATTACAGAATTGTCCAAAGGGATAAGGATGGAAATATAACAGTTTCAAAAATTTTATCAATTGATTTTGACAAGGGAATAAATTCGCTTAAGATTTTTCCTAATCCTGCAAAAGATATTTTAAATGTTCAAGTGAATAGCATTAGCAGTAACGCAACTCTTCAGATCATTGACATAACCGGAAGAAAGGTAAAGGAAGAAAAGATTACATTAAACGCGGGTGCTTCAGTTTCTGTTGACATTAAAAATTTGCAAAGGGGAACCTACTATTTATTGTTGATAAGGCCTTCAGGAAATGAGCAGCAAAAATTTATTAAAGAATAATTAAGGCGAATAGTAAGAGGGTAAAAACTCATTCGGGCGAATGTTTTCCTGATTCTAAATAAGCTACGTTTCCATTTGAACGGGAAAAATTAAATGATTGCTTTTCGCTCTCTAAATGTTTTTTAATTACCAGGAACCCTATCAATATAAGTATAAGGATTAAAATTATAGTAAGGTATAACCAGGGCAGGTCTTTAATTTTTCTCTTTAATTTTTTTGATTTCTTTTTTTCAAGTTGTTTTTTAAGATTGGCATTAAGTTGTTCCACCAACACATTTACATCCTTTTTATCATGAAAACTTTTTAGGCCTTCTACCGCGTCGTTAATCAATTCAGAATCGGCCATTGCTTCCTCGAGGTTATGTTTTTCCTCTTCTGATAATTTGTCGCTCAGGTAATCCATCAACTTTTGATTGTCAATGTCTTTGTTGCTACTGGATAATATCTTTAGTAAATCCTCATTCATGTTGATACAAAGTACGAAGTTTGATGTGTGATGTTTAAAATTTAATCATTGTTATTTAAGAGTTTGAATCGATGCATGTGCATTATCCAATTGATTACTCACCCTCCATCATTAATTTTAAATTTCGTTTTCCATTCTGAATATAGCTTTTTACCTGCAGCATAGAAAATCCGGTTATATTAGAAATCTCTATGTAGGATTTTTTCTCAAGGTAGAATAAAGTCACGCATTGTTGTTGTTCTGTATTGAGATTCATAAGACATGTTTGCATTTTCGTCAAAAGAATATCCTTTTCAATATGCATCCCCTTCTCGTTTGTTTCCTCCGGCGACTTCGTAACTTGTTCATTCAGCTCAAGAGGGATTTTGCCCTTATTCCTTAATATCATCAGGCACTGGTTTTTTGCGATCATGTATATCCAGCTCTTGAAATAATCTACTTTATATTTATGAAGCTCGTCTATTACTTTTAGAAAAACCTGTTGCACACAATCCCGTGCGTCCTCCTCATTTCTTAAATATTTCATGCAAACGCCCAATAGCAGTAGCGTATATCTGGGAAGTAATATACCAAGCCACCTATTATCGTGATCCGCATAAAATTTTTGCAACAGTTCGTCGTCAGTTATATGGTTGTCTTTCTGCGATTGCAATGGGCCTACAATTTATTTCTTAGAGATGTAAACATAAATAAATTCCATAATTTACATTTTAAATAAATAGTCAAAGAAATTATGCAATACGCCGTGTGTTGTGTCCCTGTAAGTCCCCTTCGATCCGAACCTTCCCACAAAGCTGAAATGGTTTCCCAGCAATTATTTGGAGAAAAGTCTTTTATTAAAGAAGCCGGTATTGACAATTGGGTGAAAGTTGTTTTGAAATATGATGGTTATGAAGGATGGTGCCAGTTTAGCCACCTGGCAGAAATCGATGAAGAATATTTTGTGAAAACAGATAAAGCCCTTACAGCCGGGTGGGTGAATGAGGTTGATTACAACGGCCATTATATGTTTGTTCCTTTCGGAAGTTCATTATCTGCATTTAAGAATGGCAGGGCATTTTGGAGAAAAAATTCGGTAAATTTTAAAGGTGAGGTGTGGAATCCTGAAGAAATAAAAATTACCCCCAAACTTATCAGGCAAGTTGCTTACAAGTTTTTAAATACTTCTTATTTATGGGGCGGAAAGTCAGTGTTTGGAATTGACTGTAGTGGCTTTGCCCAGTTGACGTATAAGCTTTTAAATAAACATTTACCAAGAGATGCTTATCAGCAGGCAGAGGCAGGAGAGGTTGTAAATTTTCTGCAACAGGCGCAATGTGGTGATCTTGCTTTTTTTGATAATGAGGAAGGCCGTATAACTCATGTAGGAATATTGCTAAACCAAAATGAGATTATTCATTCATCAGGTAAGGTGCGCATAGATAAAATCGACAACGAAGGAATTGTAAATCTTGAAACCAAACAGCAATCTCATAAGCTGAGAATTATTAAAAGATATTTCTAACCTTTTTCAGGATTTGCCGGAGCTTTTATTTGCGGGAGAAATTGTTTTGGTCACTTTTTCAGGCTTATCCTCTTTAATTTTTTTGTCTATAAAAAGCATCTTAAAGGCAACGGCGATCATAAAAATTGCGAATATTTTTTTTACGGTTTCCTGCGGCAATGCGAGTGCTATTTTGCTTCCAAAATAACTGCCCACTAAAAAACCGGCAGCTACCAGCCACACAATACGCATATCTACATAGCCCGCCTTATAATATTGCCACACGCCCAGGATGCCTATAGGTAACAATAATATGCCGAGTGAAGTACCTTGTGACTGCTTCTGTGAAAAACTAAAAAAGTAAATAAGAGCAGGAACAATTATAAGACCGCCGCCGACTCCCACAAGGCCCCCTAAGATGCCGGCTGCCAATCCTATAATTAGTAAAAGAATTATTGCTTGTAAATTCATAAAACAAATTTGAGCAAGGTTATTTGGGAAATGTTTGTTTGTAAAATTCAATGGATTCATTAATAATTTCAAATGCCTTTTCTTTGCTTTGAAAATCATTGATCTCCACTTTTTTATTTTCTAAAACTTTATACTGTTCGAAATAATTTTTCAGCACTCGTATAAAATGCTGGGGCAGATCGTCCATAGTTTTAATATAATTAACGCCGGGATCTTTGGCTGCAACTGCTATTATCTTGTCATCTATAAGTCCGGTATCAATCATCTGCATGTTCCCGATTACGTAGGCTTCTACCAGGCAGAGCGGTTGTATAGATTCAGAGCACATCACCAGTATATCGAGCGGGTCTCCATCCTGCCCAAGTGTCTGTGGAATCAAGCCATAATTTACCGGGTAATGGAAAGATGAATAAATAACCCGGTCCAGTTTTAACAGCCCGGTTTTTTTATCAATCTCATATTTTGATTTCGATCCCTGGGAAATCTCTATCAGCGCATTTACAATTTGCGGCGCATCTTC
>JBBSBD010000317.1:0-6679 GCA_038251675.1 Chitinophagales bacterium
TAGTTTCATAATTGTTGTGTTTAAATTTATTTAATCTTTTATCGCCTGTTCAATCGGCTCCGCTTCAAATAATCTTTTTTTCATTTTAAACCTGACCCAGAAAAAAGCATATACCGCGGTAATTCCAATAAACAAAGCTGTATTAATGTAAACCTTCAATCTCAATTGTGGTGTAGGAGCATTATTAACAAAGGCGTATGCCATTCCTGCAATTCCCAGTATCTGCAGCCATGGAAACAAAGGAGATTTAAATGGGCGTTGCCGGGCAGGATATTTTTTTCGCAGCACTATTAAATCCATGTGGGCGATGATATACGCAAGTAACCAGCAACTTGCAGAGCAAATAATCAGCATCAATAACGCACCAGGATCGTTTGCGAAAATCAACAGCGGAATAGTAACAAGTGTTACCAGGAATAAAATACCAAACCAGGGAGTTTTCCATTTTGGGTGTAACCTCATAAAAAGTTTTGGCAACTGGCCGTGATGGGCCATGCCGTACAACAACCGGGGAATGGCCGCAAGCGCAGCACTGATCATGCCGCCTGTAGTAGTGATTGCTAATACAACAATAATTATTTTGCCGGCATTTCCAAAAAGTGCCTTACCTAAAACCCAATGGGGTATATCTGTATTTGAAAGCTCTGCCGCAGGCAACACCCTCATGCCTGTAAATGCGAGTAAGCTGTAAGCGATTAGCATGGTAGTACTTGCCAAAAACATGGCCTTCGGAATATGCTTTTTTGGATGCCTGGCTTCTTCAATTAAATCGCATACCACCTCAAATGATATGAATGGCCACAATGCAACCAGTATTAATGAAAATACAGCACCGCCGGAATTGGCCAATTGATTCCAAATCATTGATACCGGTATTCCATTGGCTACGGAGGTATTAAATCCGGCAAAACCAATTACGAACAAAGTCACCAGCATAGTAAACGATATAACGCTTTGTATAGACGCAAACAGATCAATACCTAAAATGTTAAGTAAGGCAAATAACCACAATAGCAGCAAGGCAATGTGAGTAAATGAACCAGGCGCAATGCTATCGAGCACATGCTGCAACAGCAATAATTCCGCGGGTGCTGAAAAAATGGCTGGCGCAATGTAGGCGGAAATCGCAGCAACTATAGCAGGAACGTGGCCAATAGAAACGGCCGTGAATGTGGCAATACTCCCTGCTTTGGGCATCATCAACGACAGTTCAGAATAGGTAGAAATATAACAGAGTGTAAGAAGAAACGCTATAAATATGGCGATAAGAAAAGTGCCACCACCCAAACCAGCGCCCTGAAGTATGGCAACTACTGATGATTGGGAAACTACCAGCCCGATTGAAATAATGAATAAGGATCGTAATCCTAACACTCTTTTCAGCCCTTTGGTTATTGGCTTTTTTTCGCTCATGTGTTAACTTTATTTCGGCTTTTGTTTTTAGCTATTTTATCTGTGTTATCATTTACTTTTTATACAACGTTTTCATCGTACTCGCCCTGTAGCGCATATTTTCCAAACAACATCAGCCCAATACTTGCAACCGGTGTTATGATGAACAAGATGATGATGCCGAAAATCAAATCATCTTGTGTGCCGTTATTTATTTTTGGAAGACCGATTGTGACCACTCCAAACCATGCTGAAGCAATACCAAGAAGAATCCAGATTACGCCGGCATATCTTTTTATCGTATTCAAAATTTTTAGCGCAATAGGCATTATAGATTTTGAATGATTGTATTCTTTAAGATACAATACACCAATGGAAAGCGAGACTGCCATTAACACAAGCGGATAACTGAGCCCGGCAAGGTAATAATTGCCTGCACGTACGAGTTTTGCTTTTTCAATTAAATACGTTGATATAACCGGGCACATGCCACCAAAGATGCCAAAGCCGATATGATAAGGCAACGACATGGAACTGTACCTGATCTTTAACGGAAACATCTCAACCAAAAAAGCGGCAAGTGGCCCATAAGTCATAGTACTAATAAACTCAAGAAGGAATACCAGGAATATCAGTTTCCATTTACCCGCTGAATTGAGTTTAATCGATGTTGCTATTTCCGGCGGTTGTTTTACCTCATTGTTTGTCTCTTTTTTTACTTCGGTTATTATAGTACCATCGGTATAAAAATGTTGCGCTGTTGTTATCAGTATAGCGCCAGTCAGTGATGTTGATAGCGCTTCCTTTTTTGTATCAACTTTCGACAACCCCTTATCCTCTGTTTTTTGCGAAAGATTAATCGTTTCATACGTCACCTGGAAAATGGGACGAAAGCATATTAATGACAAAAAGAGACCAAGCAGAATTATTGGCTTGCGGCCAACATGATCTGAGAGCCAGCCAAAAAAAACATTGAAGCCGGCGCCCAATACCAGCCCGGTAACAATGATTGTGTTTGTTTGGTCATAGTCCAGCGACATAAATTTGAGAAAGAAGGTCTGCACATAAAATACCGAGGCCCAACTTGTTGCGCCCAATCCCATCGTGACGCCAAATAAAGCAAGCAATACTAATTTCAAATTTGCCTTTTTGCCAAAAGATTCTTTTAATGGATTCGAGGATGTTTTGCCTTCGGCTTTTGCTTTGGAAAAAAGCGGTGATTCCGCCATATTCTTCCTGATGTAAACCGATATGGCCACCATAAAAACGGATATCAAAAAAGGTAAGCGCCAGCCCCAGTCATTCCAGGAAGCCGTGTCCATCAAGCTCTTGAAAAGCAATATCACACCAAGCGAAATAACGAATGCTGTGATCGCTGTCGTCTGTATCCATGAAGTCCAGAATCCACGCCTGCCTTCCGGAGAATGTTCTGCAACAAAGGTTGCTGCGCCGCCATATTCTCCGCCAATAGCTAAACCTTGCAATAATCGTAAAATGAGAATAATTACAGGTGCCCAAAAACCGATCGTTTCATATTTCGGTATCAACCCAATAGCAAAAGTAGAACCACCCATGAGCAGGAGCGTTACCATAAAGGTGTATTTCCTTCCAATCAAATCACCAAGCCTTCCAAAAAACAATGCGCCAAACGGTCTCACTACAAGACCCGCAGCATACGTAGCTAACGTTGCCAAAAACGCTGCAGTGGGATTTTCTTTTGGAAAAAATTGTGAGGAAATAATCGTTGCCAAACTTCCGAAAATATAGAAGTCGTACCACTCGATCATTGTACCTACAGATGATGCGGTAATGACTGATACTAATTCTTTGTTAGAAGTTTTGGCTTGTTTCAAATTATGTTTTTGTCAAGGCTTCACTATTTTTTTTCTTTTTAAAGGCTTTTTGATTTGATTAAAATAAAATGATTTGATGCTCACATAAACTTTATTCCTACAGATTAAATAGATATTTCATTATATTATTTACACGGATTTATCCGTGTAATCTGCGGCAAGAAATATTGTTATTTACCACTATCCCATTCATTATTTTTTCTATCCACATCTGGTAATACATTTTCAGGATCGAGTATTACTTTATCTATTTTATTTTTGGATGGATATTTAAAAGTCCAGATGCCGCCACGATGCCATACTTCTACCGGCAGTATTATCGTTCCCTCTTCGCCGCTAGTTTGTATAACCTTTACAATTGCAGGCAAAACCATTTTGCCTTTGTTAGTAATGGTAATAAGTGCTCCTTTAGATGGATCGTTGTCAACATAGTTTACAGCGGTTATTGCCTGGTCAAATTTCCAGGTGGTGAAGAACCATTCTTTCCAAAACCAGTTTAGGTCTTCTCCGGCTGCATTGTTGATGCAATGAAAAAAGTCGTAAGGAGTTGGATGCTTAAATGCCCATGCTTCTGTATATTTTCTAAAGGCATAATCAAAACGTTCTTTGCCAACAACCACGGTGCGAAGCAGGTTGAGACCATAAGCGGTTTTACCATAGAACTGGTAATGCTGGTCTTCATCCATCGCATCGGATACTGTCATCAGCGGATCTTTGTATTGCAGGAATTGGTTATAGTCACGGGAACCAAAAAAGCTTTTATCAAAATAAGATGGATCGGTTTGATACTCACCTTTATTAAATAGATCGTTCGCTATATAGTTTATGTAAGTATTAAAGCCTTCATCCTGCCACATATATCTTCTTTCATTGCTGCCTACAATCATCGGGTACCAATTATGCCCGATTTCATGTGCAATCAAAAACCAAAGACGGGCCTTTGTTTCTTTATAATTATTGAAGATCATCCCGGGATATTCCATACCACCAGTGATGCCGGCATTGCTCACAGCAACATTCCACGGGTATTCAAAAAAGTTTTTAGAATAAATCTCAATGCTTGCTTTTAAATATTCTGTTGATCTTGTCCATGCTGTATCACCAATACTTTCTACAGGATAGCATGACATGGCCAGCGCTTTACGGCCTGAGGGTAAATTAACTTTTGCCGCATCCCAGATCATTGCTTTGCCTGCAGCCCAGCCCACGTCTCTTGTATGCTTCATAGAAAAATGCCATGTAAGATTTCCCTTGGTTGTTGGCCGTGTGGAAGCTTTGCCCACTTCATCAGCACCAATTATGGTAACGGTTTTATCGCTTGTTTTTGCAAGGGCAAGTCTTTTTATTTCCTGCGCTGTTAAAACTTCTGTTGGGTTTTGCAAATCACCAGAACCATAGATGATCATTTCCGCAGGAGCGGTAACATAATATTCATAATCACCATAGTCGCAATAAAATTCACCAAGGCCCATGTAGGGTAGGGTGTTCCACCCTTCAACATCATCATACACACACATACGGGGGTACCATTGTCCTATCTGATATACAACACCATCTTTTGTATATTGTCTTCCAAAGCGACCTGCACCGTCAAGAGGAATTATAAAACTGAAATTCATTTTTATAGTTACTTTATCTCCTTTGGGTGCCATTGGTGTGTTTAACCGGATCTGCATCCTTGTATCACTGATGATGGGTTGGGTGATATAAGTTTTTCCTCCCTGTGCTATAGTAACATCTTTAATTTGATAACCGCCATTGGTTTTTCCAAGCACGCCGAAATAATCACCGGGATACTTTGTAGCCGCAACTGATCTTGATGTTGATTCAAAAATGTTTTGATCGAGTTGAAGCCATAAGTATTCTAATTGGTCAGGACTGTTATTGGTATAGGTGATAGTAACATCACCTGTTACAGAAGTATCCTTTTCACTAAAAATGGCATGTATATTATAATTGGAATTATTTTGCCAATACATGGGGCCTGGTATTCCTTTCGCGGAGCGAAAAGCGTTGCCGACCGTGGGATTAAAACTCTGAGTAAAAAGATCATGGGGATTGTAGGTCGAATCTTCGGTTACATTTTGAGCATTTAAAAAACAAATAAGTAACAATAATTGCAGGAAGAGCAATAGTATTTTTTTCATGATGTGGTGCTTAAAGTTTTATTCATTTTAATCAATAAATGTTTCAGCGCAGCCGGGTAAAAAATTTTTAAATATCCGTTATTACATCAAAGCCTTTAAAGCTGCCTACGACAGCGAGTCCGGTAATTTTTTTTGCAATAGACTTTTGTTTTATTTTTCCCGCAATCTGGTTCATTGTAGAACCGCTGCCGACGGCGTCATCAATTAGTAATACCTGATTGTATTTTATCGTTTCAGTGACCGCAAATGTATTTTCCGCGTTGCTGATGCGCTCTTCAATTTTATGCAAAGACTTTTGGGGAACCGGTATAATACCTGAAATTTTTTGGATATTTATTTTGGGCAAGTTTATTTTTAAATGTGTTTCAAGATACTTCATAATTTGAACCTCCCTTCGAATTGTCGGAGGAATAAATCCAACAGCATCAAACTTGTTTTTTTTAACGAAAATGTCCACTTTTGGTTTTATCTCTTTTAAAAGGATTCTCATTAAAAATTTATTTTGACCTTGTTTTGCATAGTGTAAAAGAGTACCTAACCTTGTTTTGCCAAAGCGCTCGATGGCGTAAAAATCCAGGTACAATAATTCATCCAGGTAAATTTTATCATATCCCTTCGTGTTAGCTATTTTTTCTTTACCATCAATAAAACCGTTTGCATCATAGTACCTGTCGTACTTTAATTTTGTTTTTAGAAACTCGTCGAGTGTTTTTTCGGGAGGCAGTTTTCGCTGTTTGCACCAATGACTAAAACCTTCTATACCGTCCAGCATGTTTCCGGTTTCGGTAATCAGTAAGAAATTTTTTGCGAGGTATTTCTGCTTATCGCTGCTTATGCCTGTAAAATCAGCCATAATATCCACAGGCTTTTCTATATTCAGCCTGTAAATTGTTTTTGGCGTTCGGCCAAACTTCACTACAACATCTTCCTCCAATAGCTGGTTCAACGCTATGTGAATCGCTTGTTTAGATACATGCAGCATGTCAACCATTTCCTTAACACTCAAATCACCCTTTTCATGGAGTGCCGCTTCAATTTTATCCCTAATTTTCATTTTTTTTACTTTTTACTATCAATAGTCAAAAGTAATGTTTTAGATGATAAAGTAATCTTCATTAAATATTTTTGATCCTTAACTTTCCTGTAATGCCCCTTGCCTGGCATCTAACCCAAACGTATTTTGTACTGCGTTGTACCAGTCTTCATCGTTCGCCGCATTCCAGTCCACATATTCTTCGTCGGTCATGGATGCCCGCCATTGCAGAAATGGTATTGCATCGGGCCCAA
>JBBSBD010000318.1:0-6656 GCA_038251675.1 Chitinophagales bacterium
AAATCAATTTTCTTGTTGTGGGAACCGGCAACTGGTTTTCGGGAAAAAAGGCACTCATTTCACCTGATAGGATAGACGAAATAGATTGGGAAACCGGTGCCGTGATTATCGATACTACCATGGCCCAGGTGAAGAGCAGCCGGGAGTATGATCCAAAGCATGAATTAACCGGGGTCTATTCGATGCTTCTTCATGATCATGATAATAACGCAGTACAAAAATGAAAATAAAGAAACAAATGATTCTAATATTTTAATCGCAATTAAAATAATAATATCATGCAAAATTTAAACAAGCATACGTATCACATTGGTGGTAGGAGTTGCAGAGGATGCGCAACAACAGTTAAAAATAAATTGTCTACAGTTCCAGGTGTAACATCCGTGCAAGTTGATTTCGAAAAGAAGGAGGCTGAAATTACTTCTTCCGAAGTCATTATGGCCGATACACTTCAGGGCGCATTAAAAAGTACGCATTACACTATTGCGGAACTTTGGGCAGCATAAGTATATTTATTAGAAAAATCAAATTAATGCCATGCACAAACATTCCCTGTGGATGATTATTGGTTGCATCGTTCCGCTGTTCCTTATTTTCCTATTGCCGTTATTCGGCATCACTGGAAATTATACAATACTCATTTTCATCATAGCCATGTTTGCCTGTCATCTTATGATGATGGGAAAACATGGACATCATCATTCAAATCAAACGGTAAATAAAGAAGATAAAAGTGAATCGCATCAACATTAAAAAATTCGGATTAGCATTTGGGCTAACAGGTGCATTGCTGTATTTCGGTTGTGTAATAGTTATGCTGCTATTAGGACACGACAGCACAGTACTATTTTTCAACAGTTTGCTTCATGGCATTGATGTTTCAAGCATTATCAGGATGAACATTTCACCAGTTGAAGCACTAATAGGCCTCGTGGAAACATTTATTTTGGGTTGGTTAGTCGGTGCTTGTGTGGCTGCAATTTATAATGTAAGCTTTAAAAGTTCGAATTAACAATTGAAATCAAAATAAGTGTCAACAACAGAAGAAGAAAAGACAATCTTGAAAGAAGAAAGATCAAATCGCTTAAAAGAAATCTCATCCTTAAAGAAAGTGATGACCAAAGCCGAATGCGAAGTGTCGGCTATGGTTATATTTTAAATAAAAAATATAAAATAATGGAAACAAGCATAAAAAATTTACAGAATCAGGATTCGTACCCTGATACAGGAGCCCGAAACACCAATAAGGAAATAATAATTATAAGTGGCAGCAGTGGCTTGATAGGTTCAGCTTTGATTCATAAAATAGCATCACAATACAGGCTTGCCGGACTTGACAATGCAGGCTATCCATATCCCCCTGCCGAAGCTGAATGTGTGTGTTTGGAAATTACCAGTGATGCAAGTATGAAATATGCTTTCGACAGAATACGGTATGAATATGGCGGCAAGATAACTTCTGTTGTACACCTTGCGGCTTACTATGATTTTCTTGGAAAGCCTTCCCCGCTCTATGATGAAATCACAGTAAAGGGAACAGAAAGGCTAATAAAGAAGCTTCAGGAGTTTGAAGTGGAGCAGTTTATTTTTTCAAGCAGCATGCTGGTTTACAAACCTACCTTGCCTGGCAAACCAATGAATGAAGAGTGGCCGCTGGAGCCGAAATGGGATTATCCAAAATCAAAAGTTACCACAGAAAAAGTGTTGCATGAGCATAGGGGCAAAATTCCTGTAGTATTTATGCGGATTGCTGGCGTATATAGCGAAGAAGGAAACTCTATACCCATCACTAACCAGATTCAGCGCATTTATGAAAAACAAATGACTGCCCGTTTGTATCCCGCCAATACAGCGCATGGCAGTACTTATGTTCATCTTGATGATTTGATAGAAGCAATTGCAAAGACAATTGTAAAACGAAAAGAACTTCCGCCCGAAGTGGTGTTGAATATTGGCGATGATGAAACGCTTTCCTATAAACAATTGCAGGATATTATCAGTAAAGAAGTGGATGGAACACAAAAAGAGATAATAAAAATTCCGAAGTGGTTTGCAAAAGCAGGGGCTTTTATGCAAAACTTATTCGGCAAAGCTTTTATAAAACCCTGGATGATTGATCTGGCCGATGACCATTTTGAAATGAACAGCTCGAAGGCAAAAAAATTGCTCGGCTGGCAGCCAAAACATAGCTTACGAGAAACACTTCCAAAAATGATTAAAAAATTAAAAGATGATCCCAAAGCATTTTATAAGGCAAATAAATTAAAGAAATAAAAAATTACAGATACTTCATTATGTAAAAATAAACATCGGCTTATGGAAAATATGAAACATGATATGCCTGCTCACGATCATGCTATGATGGGGGATAAAAAACAAAGTACACAATATACGTGTACAATGCATCCTGAAATTATAAGCGATAAGCCGGGCAAATGTCCCAAGTGCGGAATGGAGCTGGTACCCAAAGAAGGAGAGACTGATCATAAACAAATGGTCATCTCTTTTCACGAAAAAATAATTTGGACGCATTTAACCAATGTTTTGCTGGGTGTATTTCTCCTCATGGCGCCTGTGACATTTGGTTATAAAAGCAGTGAGATGTTTTACAGTGATGTTATCAGTGGAGCATTGTTGATTGTGTTTGGTTTGTTATCCTCAAATCCATTCAGGCTTTGGGCTCCGTGGGCTGCTTGTTTTACAGGAATATGGTTGCTGTTTGCTCCACTTATTTTTTGGGCGCCCGATGCTGCAGCTTATTTTACTGACACTGTAATTGGAATCATGGTTATTGCGCTCTCTGTTCTTATTCCGGAAATGCCGGGCATGATGGCTATGATGATGAAAATGCCACCCGGCCCTGAGACACCTCCAGGCTGGTCATACAATCCATCCTCGTGGTTACAGCGAACACCAATCATCGTATTAGGCTTTATCGGATTTTTCGCTTCACGCTATCTTACCGCTTTTCAATTAGGATATATTGATCATATTTGGGATCCGTTTTTTGGGGTGGGCACTGAAAAAGTATTGACATCAACAGTTTCTAAATCCTTTCCAATTTCTGATGGTGGACTTGGAAATATTGCTTACACAATTGAAGCTTTAATGGGATACATGGGCATGTCTAATCGTTGGCGCACGATGCCATGGATGGTAGCCTTCTTTGGCATACTGGTTATCCCACTTGGTGTCATTAGTATAGTACTCATTATTTTACAACCGGTATCCGTAGGCTTTTGGTGTTCGGTTTGCTTGCTTACGGCTGTTGCCATGTTAGTTATGATTCCGCTTACGCTGGATGAAGTGGTAGCCATGATTCAGTTTATAGTTAAACGAACAAAAGAGGGAAAACCTTTCTGGCGTACTTTCTGGATGGGAGATACCATCGAAGGCGGTGGTAAAGATGACCGGACACCCAGTTTTATTGGCCCGTTAAATAAAACGGTTCCTTCCATGGTATGGGGGGTTAATATTCCATGGAACTTGCTTTTGTCAACAGCCATTGGCATATGGTTAATGTTCACGCCTTTTTTATTTTCAATAGAAAAGCCCATCGCCAATCAGCTTACCACTTTAGGAGCATTAGTAGTTACTTTCTCAGTAATTGCTATGGCAGAGGTAGGTCGCTCGTTACGGTTTTTAAATATTGCATTTGCAATTTGGCTCATTGCAGCAAGCATGATATTAAAAGACCCATCCGGCAATGCACTATGGATAGCAATAGCTTCCGGTGCTCTGCTGATAGGTTTAAGTTTTCGCAAAGGGAAGATCAGGGAGAGCTATGGAACTTTTGATCGGTACATCATCTAAAGAAAAGGTGAATGCAGGTAAATATCAAAAAATGAAAACGCAGAATGCAAATTTCAGAATAAAAGGTAACGCTTTCAGGACTTAATTAACTCGAATTTAAACAGTACAAATTATTTCTTAATAAAATATAGAAAAATGAGAAATGATCAAAGCAATAAGAAAACAATTGTCGGCTTTTGTCATATTTTAAATAAATAAAAAGAAATAATGGAACCAAGCATCCAAAATTTACAGAATCAGAATTCACACACCGATATGGGAGACCGAAACACCAATAATGAAATAATAATTGTACGAGGCAGCACCGGCTTAATAGCAAGAGGATTGATCAACAAGCTTACTGAACAGTATCATGTTGCGGGACTTGACGAGGTTGGCTATCTGTTTACCGCTATCAACTTGTGATGTTCCGCTATTCCTTCATATTGTTCCATATCGGCCTTGCACTGAACCTGGCCTGGGAAAACCTGCTCCAGGGTCTTTATTCCACCATCATTGAACCGATGAGGCGCATGGGCTACCTGTTGTGCGGCATTGGCGATGCCCTGATGGTATTATTCGCCTGGTTTATCGTACTGCTTATCACTCACAGCAGAAAATCAAGGCCCGCATTCAATGCCCGTCAATATCTATGGCTGCTGGCCGCCAGTGCAGCCGTGGCCTACACTGCTGAAAAAACAGCCTTGGCGCTTGACTGGTGGAAATATAACGATAGAATGCCCATTATCCCGGTGTTGGAAGTAGGGGTATCGCCTTTCCTGCAAATTGCACTCACCCCGGGGATTGCGGTTTGGCTATCCAATTTAATTTACAGGAAATCTTTTTTTACTAATCACAATAAAAATCAACAATTATGAAATATAGAATAATTCTCGTCTTTAGTTTCCAGATTCTTTTATTTGGCTGTGGTCCGTCTGCAGATCATCAGATGGGTAATGGAACAACTTGGGCACCAGGTTCATTTAATTCCAATGGCAAGCAAATATATTTCACAGCTACAAGTAACCGGGGCACACCTATCTCATATAAAGGAGGCCAAACAACGGGAATGATGATGGGTGGCAACCTTGCCTGCGTATCCTGTCATGGGACTGACGCATCAGGAGGCAAACACACTATGAACATGGATACGATGGATGCACCGGATATACGTTGGTCTGCCTTGTCAGTTGGCCATCATGGCAAAGGAGAAGCTGACTCATTAAAGCAACATCATGAAGAGGTTTATGATTTCGAAAGCTTTAAAAATTCTGTTGTGAATGGAAAACATCCTGATGGAGATGTGGTAAACAAGGATATGCCACGTTGGCAAATGAGCGATGCCGATTTGACAGATTTAATGAATTATCTAAAGTCACTGAAATAGTGAAATTCAACAAGTCATACGATAAATTATTAGACGCAATTGAAAAGCAAAAGAAACTTACTCATGCATAATTTATGAAAACATCAACTCTCAAAATTATTTTTTTTGACATCGGCGGTGTATTGCTTTCGAATGGATGGGGACATGAATCAAGACAAAAAGCAGCCGTCCATTTTGGAATTAATTATACCGAAATGGATATTCTGCACAATTTTATTTTTAATGTTTATGAGATCGGAAAACTCACCCTGGATGATTATCTTAATACAGTAGTATTTCACAAAGAGCGCAATTTTTCGAGTGAAGACTTTAAGCAATTTATGTATTCACAGTCATCCGAATTGCCCGGGATGATTTCCTGGTTGAAGCAATGGAAGCTCGATCATCACGACTTTCCCATTATTTCCATTAATAACGAAGGAAGAGAATTGAATGATTTCAGGATAAATAAATTTAACCTGCACCAATGTTTTGATGCATTTATTTCATCATGTCACGTTGGAATGCGTAAGCCTGACCCCGGAATATTTAATCTGGCATTGGGCATTGCCCAGGCACAACCGGAACAATGTATTTATTTTGATGACCGACCGATGCTTGTTCGGGCCGCACAACACCTCGGGATTAACAGCTTTCAACATCGGGGACTGGAATCCACTAAAAATATTTTAGATGATTTTATAAGTACATCTATATAAAAAAATTAATCATGACAACTGACAAACAACTTTCATTTGGAATTATCGGCTTAGGCACAATGGGTCGCAACCTGCTTCTTAACATGGCTGATCACGGGTTTGCCGTAGCGGGCTATAACAGGCATGAGGATAAAGTAGCATTGCTTATGAAAGAAAGCAACGGCAATAATCTTCAAGGCTTTTCTGATTTAAAAGACTTTATCCTTAGTCTAAAAACACCAAGAGCCGTAATGCTCCTCGTTACTGCGGGCAAAGCGGTGGATGAGGTTCTTGCAGAAATACTTCCACTTTTAAGTAAAGACGATATCATTATTGACGGAGGTAATTCTCATTATACCGAAACGGAACGCCGTTTCAAAGACCTCGAAGAAAAAGGGTTACATTTTATTGGAATGGGTGTTTCAGGAGGAGAAGAAGGCGCACGCAAAGGTCCAAGCATGATGCCGGGAGGTGATAAAAAAGCGTATGATACGATAGCACCCATTCTTAAAAAGATTGCCGCACATGTGGATTCCGAGCCTACTGTGGCTTATATGGGAGTACGCTCTGCCGGACATTTTGTAAAGATGGTGCACAACGGAATAGAATATGCCCTAATGCAACTCATATCGGAAACCTATGAGGTGTTGAAAAATGGCCTGCATCTGAATGATAAAGAAATCCACGACTTATTTGAAAAGTGGAACGAGGGCAGGTTGCAATCCTACCTGCTGGAAATTACACGAGATATTTTCGCATTTAAAAAACCGGGAGAAAACCACCTGTTGCTCAATGATATT